>JAITUM010000130.1 GCA_031286305.1 Candidatus Fibrimonadaceae bacterium
AAGATAAAAATAGAACCCCCCCCCCCCCCCCCCCCCCCCGAGAAGAAAACTTAGTTATTTTAACAAAACAAGAGATTATGTCAATAATAAATTCAGTAGAAAATCTAAAACATAAATTATTATTAATGTTAACTTACTCGGCTGGTCTCAGCGCAAGTCAGGTGGTTTCTTTAAAAAGAGAGCATATAAACTTGGAAAAAGCATCCATAAAACAAATAGTCATTTCTGCAAGTGCTATAGAACTTTTTAATGATTACTGCAAAAAAAACAAAATAAAAGATTATATTTTTGAAAGCTTTTCAAACAAACATTTATCCATTCGTCAAGCACAACGTATTTTTGAAAAAGCTTTGTGGAAAGCGGGTATTTTCGAAAAAATCTCAATAAAGAGTTTGAGAGACTCTTTTGCTGTGCATTTATTGGAAAATGGAGTAGATATTCGTCATATACAAAAAATATTAGGTCATAAATCCATTAAAACTACAATTAAATATTCCTATGTGGCAAAGGCAAAGAATATAAAAATTAGAAGTCCTTTTGAGTGAACGTCGCAAAAATGTCCATTTGGGTATAATAAGCGAACATTTTTTATTGAAAATAAATATACTTTACAATATAAAATAACCTAATAACCCAAGAGGTAAAATATGATGAAAGCAAAAGCTTTTCTAGTTTCTTTGGCAGTAAATCTTAGCATTGCTTTGCCAATTGGCGCAACAACCCTTCCGTTCAAATTAAACTGTCACGAGCACCAAAATGCGGAGGATGCACAAGCAACTTTTTTCGAAAATGGAAGTTTCTTAATCAGAGATTCTTACAATGAGAAAACTTATGTTGGAAAGTACCATCTTGACGATTATCCTGAAGCTGGTAAGACGAATGTTATGACGCTTGAGCTTTCAAGGGGCGAGTGGGAAAATTATAGCACTACAGGAGAGGGCATGTTTGCTTGGGCATTGAGTAGTAGTAGAGAATTTATAATTATAATAGACGCCCTAATTTTGAATTGTTCTCAGCAGTAATGTAATTTCGCAAAGCAAATTCGCTGCCCTCAACATCGTTGTACAAAGGTAGCCACGATGATGACATGGATTATATAGCGGCAATTTAGGAATTTAAATACGTTTGCCTCAAGTTTTTCTGTATTCTCAAATATGGAATGTTTAAAACAAACAGTAAAAAGCAAACAGGTACAAAGCTTGTTTCATTTGCCTAGTTCTTTTCTTGATTACGAAGAACTGAAAATAATTATTACGCCTATTGTTTTCAGCGATTTATTGGAGAAAAAAAAGCGAGCAAAATACGATATTGATATATTAAAATTCAGGCGGATATCCTAAGAAAACTCATTACCAATCGTTCCTCTTCTTTAGACTGAGCCAAGTCCACGGAAAATACTATTTCCCAATCGTTTTGCTCTTCATAATCCTGAAGCATTCGAGAAACTTCCCAAGTGTTGCCGTTCTTTCTAATTTCTGTGTGTTTGTTGGAACGACCTTCTGCATCCAAACGCAGCTCGTTGCGGGCTTCCGTATATTGTTTGTGCAAATCGGCCAGTTTTTTTTCGCTGAATTCTTCGCTCGGCTCAAGACAGTCTGCAGCGGCGGCAAAGTCTCCTTTGCCCCATGCAACCAAAAATTGCAAAACAAGGGCTTTAACCATTCGCTCACTAACAGCAAATGGCGGCAACGGCTCTTCTTGCTCTTCTGGCAATACAAATTCCGGATTTTGCATTCTTTGCCACTCGTCCAAAAGCGAGGAATCAACTCTTTGCAGCATTTCACGCAAATAATCTTGCATTTCTAAAATTTCTTCATCTTTATATTTTTGCGGAACGGTGTGGGCAAGCACTTTGTAAACGCTATTTATATGCCGCAAAAGCAAACCCTCAATTCGCTCCAAACCGTATAACTTTATATAACCGGAAAATGAATAACACTCGGCAAACATTTCCAAAACAACTATCTGTGGGTGCACTTTTTCTCCCCTAACCCAAGGATGTTTTTTTGCAAATTCTGCAAAATTCGCTTCTATCCACTCTGCATTCTCCGGCTCGGGAGGTCGCATCTCTTCTAACCTCGCTTGGCGTTCTTCAAATTCTATTCCCTGCGCCTTCATTTCTGCAACGGCTTCATTTTTGAGTCTGCTCAGTTGTTTGCGGCGAACCATTTCTGCTTCTTCTAGAATTGCTTCTATAAGCGAAAGCAAAGTGAGGGCGTTTAAATCTATCTTTTCCATGCTTTCCAAAAGCCAAAGAGAAAGCGGTTGGTGCATGGCAAAACGATCGTTCAAATCAACGGCAGCTTTGCCGTTTGCAATTATGCCCTGCGAAATTAGAGAGCGGTAAATTTGGATGGCACGCCTTATATGAACTTTCTTTTGTTCTTTTGTATCGTGGCTGTCCATTATCAAATTATGCAAAGCTCGGCAGCCGTGCGGCATTGTTTGCAAAATCACATTTGCATCCACAGCGAATCTCGAAACCAGTTTTTCCGGTTCGCCATTTATGAGTTTTTCAAAAGTCGTTTTGTCCCAGCTCACAAAACCTTTTTCAGGAGTTGCTTTCTGATATTTGCGTCCCGTTTTGCTGAACTTCGCTTCTCGGAGTTTATTTTCTATAACATACTCCGGTGCTTGCGCAACAACATAACCAACGGAATCAAAGCCTTTTCTCCCAGCTCGTCCCGAAATTTGATGAAAATCTCGCACGGGCAAAATGGTAGTTTTTTCGCCGTTAAATTTGCTCAACTTTGTGAAAAGCACGGTGCGAATCGGTACATTAACACCAACTCCCAAAGTATCCGTTCCGCAGATAATCGGTAGCAAACCTTGCTGCGCCATTTTTTCCGTTAAAATTCTGTACTTTGGCAAAAGCCCTGCATGGTGCAAGCCAATGCCTTGCCTTAACCATCTTTTTATATCTGCTCCGAATGGGCTTGAGAATCTAAAATCTGCAAGTGTTTCTGCAATCTTATCTTTTTTGAGCAAGCCGGCAATATCCAAGCTTGTGAAAGCCTGTGCATTTTCTGCAGCCTCACTTTGCGTGAAATGCACAACGTAAATAGGGCCTTTGCCTTCGTTCAGCATTTTTTGGATTTCGTTTGGGAGCGGGCTTTCGGAATATGCAAACTCCAAGGGAACAGGTCGCTCTGCATTTCTTATGCACACGCTGGGCAGCCCGTTTAATTTTGTCATTTCGCTTTCAAAAAACGATGTGTTGCCAAGGGTTGCAGATATTAAAAGAAACTGCGTGCGTTTCATTGTGAGCAAGGGAATTTGCCAGGCCGAGCCTCTTTCTTTATCGCTGTAGTAATGAAATTCATCCATGGCAACTGCGCCGATTTTTGAATTTTCGCCATCTCTCAAAGCGATTTGCTCTAAGATTTCCGCTGTGCAGCAAAGTATTGGCGCATTATGGTTAACGGTAGCATCACCCGTTGAAAGCCCCACGTTCTGCGCCCCGAATTCCTTGCAAAGTGCCATCCATTTTTCATTCACAAGTGCTTTGATTGGGCAAGTATAAACCGAGCGTAAACCTTTGGAAAGCATCAATCTGTGTAAAAAACCGGCAACCAGTGATTTTCCCGAGCCAGTTGGTGTAGCGAGTATAACATTTTTGCCTTCCAAAAGTTCCATAACCGCTTCTTCTTGAGCAGGGTAGAGCGAAAACCCTTTATTTTGGGCCTCGCTTAGAAATTCGGTAAGAACATCGGGCATTGAGTGTGAAGATAGAAATTTACTATTTTCCACTCATGGAAACTCGCTATAACCACAAAGAAATAGAGGAAAAGTGGCTCAAAAATTGGGATGAGCAGAAAAATTTTAAACCTAGGGGCACACAATGCGCCGCATCTAAGCATTTTTCCGTTGTAATTCCGCCACCAAATGTAACAGGAGCTTTGCACCTTGGCCATGCCTTGAACAATACCATTCAAGATATTTTAGTTCGCTATAACAGAAAACTCGGCAAAAATACGCTTTGGATACCCGGCACAGACCATGCCGGAATTGCTACACAAGCCGTTGTGGAAAAACGGCTTATGCAAGAGGAAAAGAAAACTCGCCACGATTTGGGCAGAGAAGAATTGGTAAAAAGAATTTGGGAATGGAAAGATGAATACGAAACTCGCATAACAAATCAATTAAAATTATTAGGCTCAAGCTGCGACTGGGACAAGCAAAGATTTACCTTAGACCCAATTTGCACAAAAGCGGTTCGCCATGCTTTTTTCAATCTTTTTAAGAAAGGGCTAATTTACCGCGGCAAACGCTTGGTAAATTGGGACACGCATTTGCACACCGCCGTTGCAGACGATGAAATTTACCACGAAACAGTAAAAGGGCATTTTTGGACTTTCAAATATCCGCTTGCTGATGGTAGCGGTTATATTCCCGTTGCAACAACTCGTCCGGAAACAATTTTAGGCGACACAGCGGTAGCAGTTCACCCCGAAGACGAACGCTATAAACAGTTTATAGGCAAAACTTTGCTGGTACCTTTTGTGAACAGAGAAATTTCCGTTATTGCAGACGACATTCTAGTTGACAAAGAATTTGGAACCGGCTCGGTGAAAGTCACTCCTGCCCACGACCCAAACGATTATGCAACAGGGCTTCGCCATAAGCTTCCAATGCTGAACATATTAAACGAAGATGGCACATTAAACGAAAATGCCGGCGAGTTCAAAGGATTAAAAGGTGAAAAAGCAAGAGCAGCTGTGGTTGAAGGCTTGGAAAAATCAGGTTTGTTGCTCAAGGTAGAAGACCACGAAATGCAGGTTGGTAAAAGCGACCGTTCAAAAACAATTATAGAACCTTATTTGAGTGATCAGTGGTTTGTGAAAATGGACATGCTCGCCGAAAGAGCTATGCAAGCGGTAGAGAGCGGTGAAATAAAATTCACACCGGCACGTTATGCAAAAAATTATTTGAATTGGCTGGGCGAAAAGCGCGATTGGTGCATTAGCCGCCAGCTGTGGTGGGGTCACCAGATTCCGATATGGTATTCATCTACGCGCCCCAATATAAACCGCCCCGATATTCATTATTTTCAGGCGGAAAATGGGGATTGGTTGGTTTGTTCTTTGGAAGAAGATTTGGATGAAAATAGCATTGAGGGTTTGAAGTTGGTTAGAGACCCTGATGTTTTGGACACATGGTTTAGCTCTGCGCTTTGGCCTCACAGCACAATGGGATGGCCCGGCGAAACAGAAGATTTAAAAGAATTTTATCCCACATCGGTGCTTGTAACTGCGCGTGATATAATTTCGCTTTGGGTTGCCAGAATGGTTGTTTTTAGCCAAGAAAATATGGACAAGATTCCATTTAGCGATGTGTATATTAACCCCACAATTTTAGACGGCAATGGCCGCCGAATGAGCAAGTCTCATGGCAATGGCGTTGATCCCTTAGACATAATCGAAAAATACGGCGCAGACTCTCTGCGTTTTGTGATGTGTTCAATTTGCACCGAAAATCAGGATGCAAGGCTTCCCGTTAAAAAAGAAAAACAAGAAGACGGCAGAGAAATAAACATAAGCGAAAAATTTGAAGTAGGCAGAAACTTCGGAAACAAACTATGGAACGCGGCTAGGTTTTTAAAACCACACATATCTTCAGTTGAGAGTGGAGAGTTGAGAGTTGAGAGTTTAGAGGATAAGTGGGTTCTTTCTCGTTTGAATACTGTTATTCGGGGGGTGCGGAATGCGTTTGAGAATTATCGCTTTTCTGAGTATGCCTCTTTGGTTTATCACTTTGTTTGGGATGATTTGTGCAGCCGTTATTTGGAGATAAAAAAAGGGGAAATTTCTAAGGAGTCAAGCACGCTCCTTTCGCATTCGCTTTACACAGCTCTGGATTTGTTGCATCCGATTATGCCTTTTATTACGGAAGAACTCAATGCAATTCTTTTTCCAAATTCGGAAAGGGTGATTTTGAGAGAATGGCCAAGTGCGGATGAAAATTTGATTAACGCGGAAATTGAAAAGCAGTTTGAAGATATTTTTGCCATAGTTGAAGCGGTTCGCTCTGTGCGTGGGCGTTATTCCATAGCTCCGTCTCAAAAAATAACGGCAACCATTCGCACTTCTGCAAATTTGGAAAGCAGCAGAAATATGATTAAGGATTTGAGCGGACTTTCCGAATTTGATTTTGGTGAAAATTTGCAGCACCCCGCATTCAGCGCAAGCGCGGTCATTCCGGGTGGCGAAGTTTTTGTGCCTTTGGAAGGGATTTTAAACAAAGAAACGGAAATTGCCCGTTTGAAAAAAGAAATTGAAAAAGCAGAGAGTTTTATAACCAGCTTAAATAAAAAACTCTCCAACGAAAGTTTTGTGAAAAACGCTCCGGTTGCCGTTATAGATGGAGAACGTCAAAAATTAGCTACTCAAAAGGATATTGTGGAAAAAAGCCAAGCCATGTTAAGAGAGTTGGAGCAATGATTTTTGTAAAAGCATTTGTTTTTTTGCTATTGTGCTTTGGAATAGCAGTTGCAGACACTGATACAACTGCGGTTTCAGATTCGGTTTCAGATTCGATTGCAGTTGTTGTTGCAGATACCGCTGCAGTTGCTGTTGCAGATACTGCTGCTGTTGCAGATACCGTTGCTGTTATAGATACCGCTCCTGTTATTGTTGCGGATTTGGATTCTGTAAAGATAAAACCCGGTCTTCATTTCTTTGTTTCGGTTGGCGCTCAGTTTATAGATTTTAATCGTCGCTTGGAATTTGTTGCTCGTTTAGATACTCAGTACTTTAAGCACTTGGAGGATTATTTTATGGAGCCAACAGGTGTATTGCCAATAAAACAGGATTTTCAAACCGTGAATTTGACTTTTCCTTTAACGATAGGTGCATTATGGCAGTTTAGCGATATGCACTCTTTGGGGCTTGGCGCAGGTATTTTATATAGTAACGAGTCTGTTATATTGACTGATAAAAATAGCGGGACTCATAATTTTAGGTATGTGTTGCTGGCTTATCCTCTTTTTGCGGAATATCGCTTGCAAATTTCTCCGGATCTTTTTTCCCTGAGAAACGGCGATTATTTTAGCGTTTTTGTTCGTTATTACTGGATGCTCCCCGGCACGGAAATTTATTCCTCTTGGGGCAATGCAAGCGCAGATTTTGACCCTTTGGGCAATGGTTATGGAATCTTTTTAGGTTATCGCTTTGCTGAGTGGATGGGTTTATCCCTTTGGGGAGAGATGGGTTTTTTGGACCTTGACATCAAATCCAGCGACAAAGATGCCATTTTAGATTCCTGGAACCTAGGCGGTATATCAATTTCAGTAAGATTGATGTTTTAATATGGGAGAAGTCTCTCCCTCGCCGCTACTTCGTGCGCGACTACCCTCTCTTGCATCCTGACCAACGTAGCTTTGCATACCGCTTCCCATGTTCCAAAGCAAAGTAGCTAAACATTGTTAAAATTTTTTCTATATTCCTTTTGACTATGTTTTAACACTAACC
>JAITUM010000167.1 GCA_031286305.1 Candidatus Fibrimonadaceae bacterium
CTTAAACCTAACCTCGCGGCTTCGGCTCCAAGGGCTCAATACCAGCTGCTGGCTAGGCTTTACCGGACATGGAATTGCACCATGCTATACTACATGCACCGAACTGGCGCACCATTGAGATAAGATAGAAAATGTCTGAACCTAAACAACTAAAAAAGACTAAAACCCTGGAGTTGTGAAACGCCAGAGTTGATAAACACGCTAGTCCCTCTATTGTCTTTTGTATAATCAAAATCACTAGCCACATAATAACCTAAGCCTCCCCAAAGCTTTCCACGCCAACCATAGCAACTATACCAATCGTAACAACCATAGCTACTTGAATTGTATGGGAGTCTATAATAAAGCCCGTGTGAATAGCCAGAAAAACCTAAGCCGGTTTGAGCTTCACCATAAAATTCAATGCACTTTGTGCCTATTTCAATGCCAGCATCCGCACCCCAAAAAAAATAATAATTTGTCCAAAGACTTGCTTCTGCATAAATTCTAAAATCATAAGATCCAGACCAGCCGCCCGGAGGAAACCATTTTACTCCTACACTAAAAAATGGCCCCAACATCGTTGGATTCTTGACCGCGTCATTTGCAAAAGCAGAAATACTTAATATCAAAAGGAAAAATAAGAGCTTTTTCATTGAAGAGATAAGATAGAAAATGTCTGAACCCCGATAGCCCCGATTTTAGGATTTACAGGAATGCAATGCGAAATGCTTTTTGTCCTGTTTTCCGCACTTTTGTTTTTTTCAAACTGCCGAATTCATCTATGGTTCAAGCTATCATTTTCCCATAAAATCGGATTGTTGTATATGTATTCTTTTATCTTTGCATATTCATCCTCATTACGAATTATATGTTCGTAATAATTGCGCTGCCACAATTTTCCCAAAATACAATTATTACGTTTTGACATTTCCAAACATTTTTTCAAAACCAACGATTTATACGCACCAACAATGCGCCCAATATTGGCATCATTGTCCATGCCGTTGCCCGCATTATCCGTAGGGGCGACCCTTGCGGTCGCCCTTGTGCAATGTCGTTGCGCCTCGGCGCGATGCCGTTGCGCCTCGGCGCGATGCCGTTGTTCCTCGGCGCGATGCCGTTGTTCCCCGGCGCGATGCGTGTTTTGGTTTGAGGAATTCACATCTGGATCCAGGGCGACCGCAAGGGTCGCCCCTACGGGTGTGGGGACGGAATCATGATTCATACAACGAATTTCAATTATGCCGTGAATATGATTGGGCATAATCTGAAAAACGTCAAATACAATTCCTGGATAACGTTCTGACAATTTTCCCCATTCAAGGCGGGCTAAATTACCATATTCATTAAGGATCATTTCGTTATTAACAATTTCTCCAAAATAATTTACGCGATTTTGGCAGCATATCGTGATAAAATATGCTCCAGGGTTTGCATAATTCCAATTACGCAATCTAATGGAACGGCGATTATGTATATTTGAGTTGTAGCTCACAATTTGAAATATACATTTTTATTTGAGTGAAAATAAAATGGCAATTTTTTTTTGAACATGGCCGCGTGACGCGGCCGGGCACCCCTCTTTTCAAGAGGGGAATTTCCCTACTACATTTTTTACTTAAATTGCAACTCATCAAAAACAGGGCTCGGATTTTCATTATCGCTAAAAAACTGCGATTTTGGCAAATTCAAGCTGCTTTTTTACAAAAATATTTTTTAATCGGACAACAGTGAGTAAACGTTGATTACTATAAAGTGTCAACACATTGTTGCCAAATGCAGAGTTTTTGTTTTTTTTTTACAATTTTTATGTTTTTTTGAGTTTTTTTATTATATTAATTTAATGGCGTATCCAACAAAAAGTAAGATGGAAAATGATAGCCACTTACGAAAGCCCATAGAGCAAGCATTCCAATTTGTGCTTCCATGTCAAAGAAGTATCAAAAAAATGTCTCAGCGTAAATTCTCAGAAAAATGTGGCTTAAGCAGGCAATATATATCGCTTGTTGAAAAAGGCAAAAGAACGCCTAAATTCGAATTCATATTTTGCTTTGCCGATGGTTTTGATATGGGTTTTCAAGATTTTATGCGTTTACTTGTTGAAAAAGTCATTTATTACGAAGAATTAGAAAAAAAGAAAACAGCAAGTTAAGGCGATAACTGAAGCAAACTTGCAGGAAAACGTTTCCCCTTAAATACTTTTAAAACTTTTTCTGTGAATTTCGCATAAGCCAAACTGTCTGATTGCATCCAAATGCGCTTTTGTGCCATAACCCTTGTGCTTTTCAAAACCGTAGTTCGGAAATAAATTGGCGTATTTTTTCATCAGCAAATCTCTGTGAACCTTTGCAAGGATAGATGCCGCCGAAATACAAGCCTCCTTTCCATCCCCTTTTACTATGGGTATTTGCAAATCTTTGTCAATGCCTTTTATATATAAATTACCATCCACCAAAATTTTATACGGCAACTGCTCCTCTTCTAACTGCGAAATTATCGGTTCAAGGGCACGCTGCATGGCCAAAAAAGTGGCGTTCAAAATATTTATTTCATCAATTTCCTGCGCCGAAGCCTCGGCAACATAGGAATATTCGCAAAAATTCACCGCATCAATAAAAAGTCGCATCCGCTGCCTTTCGGATAGTTTTTTGGAATCATTCAAGTGGGGCACAAATTTTTGCGCTTCACTACTTGTTGCCAAAACCACCGCCGCCGCAACCACAGGACCAGCCAATGGCCCCCGGCCAGCTTCATCAACACCAATCAAAACACAGTCTAGCATTTGCTCGTCTTAATGTAGAAAATAATAACTCAATGTTTACCTGCGCTTCGCACGGTTCACCGGCGAAATGCAAAGCAGGAAGGGTGTGGGGAGCGGGGAGTAGAATTTACAAAAACCATTGTTTTTGAGCAGATTTAGCCGTTTTTTAAATAAATCCACTCCCTACTTAAATCAGCGAGTATTTTCTACATTACTCCCATGAAGAAAATCCTTTTCCAAGATACTAGTTTTCGTGATGGGTTCCAATCGATTTTTGGAGCCAGAGTTCTAACCAAAGATTTTATTCCAGCTTTGGAAGCGGCTGTTCATGCCGGAATCGAGCACTTTGAAGCAGGTGGAGGTGCAAGGTTCCAAGCACCTATCATCTACTGCAACGAAGATGCTTTCGACATGATGGACGCGTTTCGCCAGGCCGTTGGACCTAAAATCCGTTTACAGACCCTTGCCAGAGGCATAAATGTGGTGGCCCTAGAGCCGCAACCAAGGGATATGATAGACCTTCACGCCAAAATGTTCAAAAAACACGGCATGACCCGCATTCGCAACTTCGATGCCTTGAACGATGTGAATAACCTGATTTACTCCGGCCAGTGCATCACCAATGCAGGCTTGGAGCACGAGGTTGTGGTAACAATGATGGAGCTTCCGCGCGGTTGCGAAGGCAAGGGAGCACACGAACCCGAGTTTTACATTGATACCCTAAAAAAGATTTTAGATGCAGGCGTTCCGTTTGTCAGCGTTTGCTTTAAAGACGCCAGCGGAACGGCAAACCCCCGCAAAGTTTACAACACCATCAAAGGCGCACGCAAACTTTTGGGCGATAAAGTGGAGCTTCGCATACACTCGCACGATACATGCGGAACGGGAGTTGCTCAATACGTTGCAGCAATAGAAGCCGGCGCAGACGGCATTTGCTGCGGCCGTGCACCGCTTAGCGGCGGAACGGCGCAACCTGATCTGTTCTCCATGTGGCACGCTTTGAAGGGCACCGATTATACCCTTGATATTGATGTTGATAAAATTATGGAAGCAAACCAGATTAGCAAGGAATGCTTTAAAGATTACGAGTTCCCACCCGAGGCTCTAGCCATTGAACCCGAAGTGATTTTCAGCCCAATGCCGGGCGGAGCTTTGACTGCTAACACGCTGATGATGCGCGACACAAAAACATTCCACCTTTACCCCCAGGTGATTAAGAACATGGCGGAATGCGTGGCTCGCGGCGGCTTTGGCTCAAGCGTTACCCCTGTTTCGCAATTCTATTTCCAGCAGGCTTACACAAATACCGTTCAGGGCAATTGGAAAAAAATCACCGATGGTTATGGCAACATGGTTCTCGGTTACTTGGGCAAAACTCCAAGAGATCCGGATCCGGAAATAGTAAAAATTGCAAGCGAACAGATGAAGAAACCTGTGTTCACAGGTAATCCTCTGGATGTTTTGGAGCCGGGTATTCCAAAAGCGAAAAAGGTTTTGGAAGAGAACAACCTGCCTGTTACCGATGAAAATCTTTTCATAATCGGTGCTATGGCAACAAAAGGTGGCAACAAGGGTCTTGACCTTTTACAGGGCAAGGCAAGAGTTTCCGTTCCAAAAAAGAAAGAAGCGCCTCCTGCGCCTGCACCTGCTGCACCTTCCGCACCGGTTTGCGGAACAGTTAACTACAACGTTAGCGTTGGCGGCAAAACTTTCAGCGTTCAAGTAAATGGGTAATGGGCTTTAAATCCATTCTTTTTGCTACAAGCGTTTCACTTTTAGTGTCGTTTGTAGCGTTTTGCTCCTCCGATATCACACAAAATTGACATATTTTGCATGAATTTGCATAAATTGCGCAAAAGTTCAGAAAAGATTGTATCTTTATCAATATGAAAAGAATTATACCTTGCCTTTGTGTTTCGTTTTTTTTCTTCGCTTGCCTTGCGAATAACGAAGAAAGCATTAATTCCGGTTTTACCGTCGAAAACAGCAGTTCTTCCGTTGAAGAGAACAGTAGCTCCTCTATTGAAGACGCCAACAGCAGCGCCTCTATCGAAGCTGTTAGCAATGATTGCACTTTCACCGATTCTCGCGATAATCAAAGCTATAAGTGCGTAACAATAGGCGAGCAAACTTGGATGGCAGAAAATTTGAACTACGCCGGCATAGGCGGCGACTTAGGCACTTGTGAACGCCATAGCTTTCACGAGTCTAATAGAACCTTAGACTGCAACACTTACGGCAGGCTTTATTCTTGGCAAGACACAAGAGAAGGGCAGGCTTGTACAAGAATGGGTTGCATGGATGGCACCAATAATTGCAATACTTGCGTTGGCGGAGTTTGCCCGGCAGGTTGGCATTTGCCAAGCAAAGAGGAATGGGAAGAACTAATAGCTTTTGCAGGCGGCAATGAAATTGCCGGGAAAAAACTCAAAACGAAAGAAGGCTGGCGCCGATATGGTGGATATGATGGCAGTGATATGAGCGGCACAGACGATTATGGTTTTTCTTCCATAGCTGCCGGAAAATCACCTGAATCCCCGCCCTTTTCTTGCCCTCAGCCGGAATGCCCTCCCCAACCGGATTGCACAATTCAACCAGACTGCACCGGGCAAGGTTGCCTTGTGTGCGTTCAACCAATATGCCCCAGAATAGCTTGCGCTCCTCCTTACCCCGATGGTCTTTACGGTGAAACAGCTTGGTGGTGGACTTCCACAGAATTAGATGCCGATAAAGCCTTTAGTTTAAACATACTTAGCCACAGCGGAAATGAAAATAAAATCTTTGGCAGAGATTATGAAAAATCGTACAAAATGTCTGTGCGGTGCGTGAAGGATTGAAAATTGAGGGTTTTGGAATTATGTCAGGAGAAAATTAACTTTCCCAGTATTTCATTAGCTTCTGCTATTTTCTCTCTGTAAAAGAAATCATTGCTTTTTATCTCCCTTCCTCAAAAAGCTTCGTTGATTTTAATTGCCATACCCAAGTATTTTTTATCTATCAATGCCAAGTCACCGCGAATATGAGTTTTGCTTTTTCTGTTCACCAAAAACCTGCCGCCTATGCCAATAGACTCATGCCATTCATTAGCATTCAGCTCCTTAAATCCGCTCCCAACCTTGCCTAACTCATAAAACATGGTTCCCTTGCAACGCCAAAAAAGATGAGTGCGCAGTTCGGACTGCAAAACCCAAGAAGTTTTATCTGCTAAAAAACCCTTTTTTAAACCTCTCAATTGACCCACGCCATCCGGCTGTGCCAGCCTGTCAAAGGGAACTTCGCCGTCAAAATCTTCCAAGTAAGAACTTAGAGCCAAAACGCCTTCCGGTAAAAAAAACAAAGGTATATACATCTTGGTATCTATATTTTTCCAAATAAAAGTTCTTTTAGCATTATTGTCTTCCGCACCAAAATATATATGCCTTATTTGAACAAAACTGCCTTTACGCGGCCAGTCGTTTCTTTCGCTGCTGTTGTATGTTAAGTTGTAACCCAACCCCAGCCTTCCTGAATTTTTCAAATCTGTGAAATATTGCAATTCTGTTTTACCAACGTTGTCATAATTAAAGGTAATATATTCCGCATCCAATTCTATTCCGTAACTAAATTTGCTTTTCAAAAATAAATCTCTTCCCAAAGTTATGTCAAGGCGAATATTTTTGGAAGTAAAAACATCATATTCTTCTTTGTCCCATTCGTTGCCTATTTCAAAAAATTGCGTAGGCCAGTTTGTGAGATACAAATGAGACACAAAATTCCAACTTCCATTTACGGGTTCATAAACGTGCTTGTTTATAAACGTAGCCTGTTCTTTTAACGATGTCATAATCACAGAAGAATTATTGCTACCGGTTTTGGAACCATCTTCAGCCGGAGGCTCAATAAAAATCATTGCACCCGCACCTATAATTATCCCTGTTTCTTCCGTATATGCACCAACAGGCAAAACCAAAAATCTTTCAAACTCAAACAAACTATCAAGCTGCGCAAAAAGCACAGAAGAAAAAAGCAGAAAAAAGAAAGAGCTACGCATGTTCTAATGCGCCTCCAGCCAGTTATCACCCATCCCCACGTTCGCCACTATAGGAATGTTGAGCTGCATAGCGTTTTCCATTTCGCTCTTAATCATTTGTGAAAATTCAACAGCGTTCTCTTGGGGGCACTCAAAAATCAATTCATCGTGAACCTGCAAAAGCATTTTGAGCGGCAAGTTTTCGTTTTTTATTTTGTTTTGCAAACAAAGCATAGCCTCTACAATCAAGTCTGCGGCACTGCCTTGAATTGGACTGTTCATTGCCATGCGCTCAGCCATTGCACGCTCCTGATGGTCGCTTGAATTTAGCTCGTATATATAGCGACGCCTTTTTGAAATGGTTTCCACAAAACCGTTTTCTTTGGCAAACTTAACAAGCTCTTCAAAATATTCTTTTACTCTGCCATATAAATTAAAATAACCGTTTATAAACTCCACCGCTTTGGAACGGCTTATGTGCAATTCCTTGGCAAGCCTAAATGCACTCATCCCATAAACCACACCAAAGTTAATCACCTTGGCAGCAGACCGCATCTCTTTGCTAATATCGTCCGTTTCAAAAATTTTTGCAGCTGTAATGTTGTGAATATCCAAGCCTTGCAAAAACGCGTTGGAAAGTGCCGGGTCTCCGCTCAAGTGCGCAAGCATTCGCAATTCGATTTGCGAATAATCAACAGAAATTATTTTCCAATTTTCTTTGGGAACAAACGCGGCTCTTATCCGCTTGCCCTCTCCGCGCCGCACCGGAATATTTTGCAAATTCGGATTCACGCTGGAAAGCCTGCCGGTCACCGTTCCCCATGGCAAAAAGGTGGTGTGAATGCGATTTGTTTTGGGCGACACCAGTTTGGGCAAAGCTTCCGTGTAGGTGGTTTGCAATTTTTGAAGCTCGCGCCAATGCATTATAGGTTCCAAAACAGGATGCTCGCTTTGCTCCAAAAGCATTTCCAAAGTTTCCGCATCGGTGCTGGGGCCGCTTACATTTTTTTTCAGCACGGGGAGTTTTAATTTTTCGTATAAAATATGTGAAAGCTGTTTTGGAGAAGCCAAGTTAAAATGCTCCTCCGCAATTTCAAAAATCTGCGCTTCAAATTCGGCAATCCTTGTTTGCAATTCCGAATTCAAGTTTGCAAGAGCAACATTATCTATGGTTATTCCATTGCATTCCATTTCGTAAAGGCATTTTATCAATGGCATTTCTTTTGTTTCAAAAAGAGTGAATAAATTTTTCTTTTCCAACTCCTCTTTTATGCTGTTCCACTTTGTCAAAAGGATTGCTGCATTTTCCGGTGTGCTTCCGTGATAAGTGTTAGGCCTCAAAAGCCATTGGGCAAACAGAACATCCCAGAACTTCCCCCTTGGAAGAGACGCTCCGGACACCCCGTGAAAAAACGCTTTTGCATTGTAGAAAATTAATTCTAAATTTTCATTTTCAAAAATAGCTTTTAACCATTCTTCACAAAGCGAAAAATCTGAGATTTCATAAAATTTATTTTCATCTTTGCTAACCGAAATGGCATTGTTTTCTAAAATAGTCCATGCTAAGGTTTTTGCAGATTTCAAATCCTCTTCCATTTCCTGCAAATCTTCAACCGTTTTAACTGCCGTTTTTATTTTTCTAACAGGCGGCTCGGAGAGCATTGAAAAAAGCGAAGGAACATCCTCCACGTTCGGCAACAGCTTAATCAAACTCGGCACTTCGTAATTTGTAAAAAGATCATACAGTTCGTTTCTATTTAATCCTTTAAATTTCAAGTCTTCCAGTTTGTAGCCAAAATCGTAATCGCTTTTCAAGGTTACCAACTGCTTGCTCAAAAAGGCATTTTCTTTGCCGGCCTCTAAAATAGCTCGCCTTGGCTTTGGCAATTCCGCCAAATTTTCATAAATATTTTCAAGGCTACCGTATTTTGATAAAAGTTCCACTGCGGTTTTGGGGCCTACTTTTGCAACGCCCGGAATATTATCGGAGTCATCGCCGGTGAGGGCTAGAAAGTCTATCATCTGCTCAGGATTAACTCCGAATTTTTCTTTTACCTGTTCCGGTCCAAAATCCATTCCTTTTGCGCCTTTTTCAATTTGATAAAGATGTATTTTTTCATTCACAACTTGTGCCATATCTTTATCTTTGGTAACCAAAAGCACGGTGCAGTTTTTTTCTGCGGCAAGCTTTGCAACGGCAGCCATTATATCATCCGCTTCAAAACCTTCACGCTCCAAAATCGAGATTCCGCTTTTTTCCAAACTTTCACCAAGCCCCGGCATTTGCTCAGCCATCTCAGGCGGCATTGGGCTTCGGGTAGCCTTGTATTCAGGGTATATGTCGTGTCTGAAAGTAATTCTAGACACATCCTTTACAATAGCAAAATATTCAGGCTTATGCATTTTAATTATTCGCAATATTGCTCCCCAATAACCATGCAAAAGCGAAACCAACTGTCCCCTGCTGTTTCTTAAAGGATTTCGAGCATAAGCGTAAAACATGCGAAAAGCCAGCGCAGAGGAATCTATCAAAAGTAAACGAGGCATGGAAAGAATCTAGAAAAAAAATTACTATATTCCTACAATGATTTCCGAATTGAAAGAGCAATTCCAAAGCGAACTTTCGCAGACCAATCTAAGCGATGAGGCTTCTGTTGAAGGTTTGCGGTTAAAATATTTGGGCAAAAAAGGTCTTGTTACAGATTTATTGAAAGGAATGGGAGCCCTTAGCGCAGAAGAGAGACCTGTGTTTGGTAAACAGGTGAATGAATTGAAAGAAGAGGTTTCCGAGGCTATTGAGCATGCAAAGGAAAAAGCGGCGAGCTTTGCAATGGAAAAAAAACTTTCTGTTGGCAAAATGGATATCTCGTTGCCCGGCGAAGGTTATAAACACGGCAGCACGCACCCGCTTTATAATATTCGCGAAGAGATTATAGACTTTTTTGCAAACATGGGTTTTCATGTAGATTTAGGCAGAGATATAGAAACCGACTGGTATAATTTTGAGGCATTGAATACACCCAAAGACCATCCAAGCCGCGATATGCAAGATACATTTTACCTTTCGCAAAATGCAATGCTCCGCACCCACACCAGCGGTACGCAAATCCACTACATGGAAAATAACAAACCGCCCATAAAAATGATTGCGCTTGGTCACGTGTTTCGTGTTGATGCCGATGCCACCCATGCCCCAATGTTTCAGCAATGCGAGGGTTTGGTTGTAGACGAAAACATAACATTTGCGCAACTGAAAGGAACGCTTGCTTTGTTCGCTCAAAAATTATTTGGCGAAAATGCAAAAACCAGATTTCGCCCGAGTTTTTTCCCATTCACCGAACCAAGCGCCGAACTGGATGTAAGCTGCGTTTTCTGTTCCGGCAATGGTTGCCGCAAGTGTAAAGGCACCGGATGGATGGAAATAGGCGGTTGTGGTTCTGTTGACCCTGCAGTTTTTGAAAATGTTGGCATAGACTCGGAAAAATACACAGGCTTTGCTTTTGGTTTTGGCTTAGACCGCATAGCTATGCTTCGTCACCACATTCCGGAAATCTCATTGTTGACCTCAAACGATCAGCGTTTTTTGGAACAGTTTTAATAGAAATTTACCCCCTAGGGTGAGCTTGCTTCAAACTGTCTTTTAGCATTTCTGCGCTTACGTGCGTGTAAATTTGCGTTGTGTTTGGGCTGCTGTGCCCCAAGAGTTTTTGCACAGTCACAATGTTTGCTCCGTTTTCAAGCAAATGCGTTGCGAATGAATGCCTCAAAACATGAGGGCTTGCTTTGCCTTCCCAGCCCGTGGAGCGAAGCAGATTGTGAATATCGCTGTAAAGCTTTCGTGGGCCATAAGCTTTTTCACCGTTTTTTGAAAATACGAAATTTTTAGGAAAACATGGTACTGTATTTTTTTGAAAGTCCCTATATTTATTGAGCCACTTTATAGCCTCTTTTGTCAAAGGAACAATTCGCTCTTTGTTGCCCTTACCCAGTACCCGCACAAGTTTTTCTTCAAAGTTCAAATTTTCCCAAATCAAATTTGCACACTCGGAAACTCTAAGCCCGGTACCATAGAGCAATTCTAAAACTGTTCTCGCTCTTAAAGTATTTTCGCTTTCTCCGAATTCTGTTTTTAACAGTATCTCTTTTTGCGACAAAAAAGAAATTAACCTTTGAGGTTTTTTAGGGGTTTTTATTGCGGTGGCAGGATTGTGTTTCAGCACGGTGGAACGAACCAAATGTTTGCCAAAACTTTTTAAGCAAGCAACGACTTGTGATTGCGTTGCAACGTTTTTTTGCTCTTCTTTCAATTTCCAAAGCCACTCTCTCATCAAATCGGTGTTTAAGCTTTGCGCTGAAATGTCACTTGGCAAAGAAGCCTTAAATTCACGCAATATTCGAGCATATGCCCTTATTGTATGCAAAGAAAATTTTCTCAGCGCCAATGATTCAATATACCTTTCTATTTCATTCGAGAGCATTATAAACTAAAATAGAAAATAGTAATCAATGATTAACTCAATGTAGTGGCTAGTGACTAGTGGTTAGTGACTAGTTAAAATACTTAAATCATGGTTTTTGAGCAAATTTAGCTGTTTTTTTTGCAAAATGCTAGCCACTAGCCACTGACCACTAGCCACTACCAAGTAAATCAGTATTTACAATACTATCTTTTAGCTGTGCCGTTGAAATTCATAATACTGATTTTGCTTGCTTTTGTTTTTGCAAAGGCAGAAAAAGTTGTGGGCGCAAATAGCTCTTTGGAAACCGCGCAAGGAGCAAAATCTGCAGCGCTGGGGCTTGCAATATTGCCTGTGCTAAACGATTTGCCTTCGCTTGCGCAAAATCCTTTGCAGCTTTCAAGCATTGAGAAATTATCGCTCGCCTTTACACACGTGGCTTATTTTGAAGAAACCACCTATAACGGCGTTGTAATGGCATTGCCGCTAAGAGATGCGGGAACTCTCGGCTTTGCAGCGTCTCGCTTTGGAGCGGGTGGCATTCCGCACATAAAAGAAAGCGATCCTTTGCCGGAAGGTGAAAACTATAATACCTTGGATATTTCGGATTGGCTTTTCACAAGCGCATGGGGAAGAAATTTTGGCAAATGGAACTTGGCTCTCTCTTTGCATTTATTGAAAAGAGAGCTGGACCAAAGCGGTTGGGGATTTCGCTCCGATGTGGCAGCGGGTTATGAGTTTTCAAAGAACTTTATGTTAGCCGGCATTGTCAAGGGCTGGACTTCGTCTGCGGTTAAGTGGGAAGAGGGGCATTTTGAATATTCTTCGCCGGAAGCGCAAGCTGCATTCAGATTTAGCGAACCGTTTCCATATTTTTACGGCAGATTAAATTTATATTGGCAGAGCGCAAATATTTTAAATTTGCAAGAACCTGTAGATGTGTTTTTTGCCAGCAGTGCAGGCTTGGAGTTTCAAACGGATTTTTCTTTTTCTTTGAGAGCGGGTTTATCAGAAATTGAAGACACAAGCACTTTGACCTTGGGTGCCGGGATAAATCCCGTTTCTTGGCTTTTAGCCGACTACGCCTTCCAAATGCACAGCGATTTGTCTTCGGTTCACAGAATTTCGATAACAGTTAATTATTAAAAAGAGCCTTAGACACACTCTGCACATAAAAGCCCACAAGTCCGTTGCTGCTTTCGCCCTGGCGATTTGCCCGCAAACAATCATTGCAAAGGGTCTAAGACCAACATTAATATAGAAAATTCAAGGGGAAGTACCCACCTTCACTATACCCAAGCGAGCAAATCAGCAAGTATTTACTATATTTATACATATAACTTCAATTTTAGGAGAAATATTTATGAAAAAAAAGTTTGCTTACGCGTTTTTTGCCATAACTTTGGCT
>JAITUM010000267.1 GCA_031286305.1 Candidatus Fibrimonadaceae bacterium
ATGTATTTTTACATTTGTTTTCAGCAAAACAGTCAAAAAGCCCTCTAACACCACGAAGTTAGCTTTTTGGCGGAGCAGCCTTTTGGCTGCATAATCAAAGCGGATGTATTTGGACATAAAGGCAATATAGAAATATTTTTATTTCGCTGGTGAATTGTTGAAGATTAAAAATTATTATCCCGCGAAAATGCTACTTATTATGCTAAGCAATGTCGGGTAATTTGGGCTTAGGTATGAAAAGGGTTGGACCGAAACCGTAAGAAATGGAAAAACTGCTGGTACAACAGGTCAACATCAGGCTATAGATTCTATTAGGGTGCATTTGAAGAATTTGCCAAACCATTCAGTAGAGTATCGCGTGCATGTGGAAATAGATGGTTGGCTTGGCTGGGTGAGAGACGGAACAGAAGCCGGAAACATCGGAAGGAAGATAGAGGCAGTGCAAATGAGACTTTTACATTAAAATTCTATATGGTATTTCTCAAGCTCGGTTTATGATAGTGTTTTCTATATTACGTAAAGGCGGTATGAATTAGCATGAGTAACTTGTCCAAAAAAGAGAGCCAAATGGTGGAGTTCAAAGCTTCCTTCAATGAAGAAGTGATTAGATCTCTTGCGGCTTTTGCAAATACCAAAGGCGGTAAGGTGCTAGTGGGCGTTGGTGATAAGGGAGAAACACAGGGAATAACTATTACAAATGAATCTGTTCAAAATTGGATTAACGAAGTAAAAACTAAAACCAGCCCACAAATTGTTCCCAATGCGGAAATACTTACCATTGAGAATAAAACTGTAGTAGCGTTATCTGTTCCTGAATATCCCATTAAACCTATTGCGGTAAGAGGAAAATACTTTAAACGTGTTGCCAATTCGAATCATTTATTAAGCATAGACGAAATTGCAAATGAACATTTGAAAACCATAAATTCAAGCTGGGATTTTTATATTGATTCGAATCATTCTGAGTCCGATTTGTCTAAAGTAAAAATAACAAAATTCATAAACAAAATAAAACAGAACGATGGTGTTCAGCAAATCGGATTATCTAATATAAAAATTCTGAACAAAATGGAAATTTTGCGTAACGGAAAAGTTACTTTTGGAGCGTATCTTTTATTTGTAAAAGGTTACTGCGCAATTAGCGATGTACAAGTTGGACGTTTTAAAAGTGATATTACAATTATTGATTCAGTTTCGCTTAACTCAGATTTATTTCAGGAAGTAGACGATATAATTGCATTTATCAAAAAGCACTTGAAGGTGGAGTACATTATCACAGGTGAGCCTGAGCGCACTGAGCGTTTTGATTACCCATTGGATGCTATTCGCGAAGTAGTTGTAAACATGGTTGTTCATCGTGATTACCGAAATAGCTCTGCAAGTATTATTAAAATTTTCGACAATAGAATAGAATTTTATAATCCGGGAAAATTGTATGACGGAATAACCGTGCAAGATTTATTATCTGGCAATTATGTTTCAAAATCACGTAATAAGTTAGTAGCAAGAGCATTTAAGGAAGCTGGTGTTATTGAGCGTTATGGTTCCGGTATAATGCGAATTTGTAAAATTTGCAAAGAATATGGTATAAAAAAGCCTGATTTTAATGAAATATCAAATGGGTTTCAAGTAATTTTGTATAATGAGAAAATTACAGAAAGTGGTATGAAAAGTGGTATGAAAAGTGGTATGAAAAGTGGTATGAAAAGTGGTATGAAAAGTACGGCAGATAACATACTTGCGCTTATTCGCGATAACGGCTTAATATCAATATCAGATATTTCTGAAAAACTAAGTATTTCGAGGTCTGCTATACAAAAGCATATTGAAAAACTCAAAGCCAAAGGCATAATCGAACGTATCGGTGCGGATAAAGGCGGGTATTGGAAAATTAAGGAGGAATTTTGAACATCCCATTTTTATCGCTAAAAGGCATTACAGACAAATACAGTGCCGAAATCCACGAGGCGGTTAGCCGTGTAGTGAACTCTGGATGGTATTTGCTGGGAGAAGAAAACGCTACGTTTGAAGAAAACTACGCTAAGTATATCGGGACGAAGCATGCGATTGGTTGTGCAAACGGGCTTGATGCGCTTATTTGGATATTGCGGGCGTATATGAAACTTGGTGTTATGGCGGCCGGCGATGAGGTGATTGTTCCGGCGAATACTTACATAGCGTCAATTTTGGCAATCACAGATAATAATTTGGTTCCTGTTCTCGTTGAACCGAGTATTGCAACATATCAGATAGATGATTCAAAAATAGAAGCGGCGATAACGCCCAAGACAAAAGCGATAATGCTCGTTCACCTATATGGCCAATGCGCCTATACCGAAAAAATTAAGCAAATATGCGAGAAATATAATCTAAAGTTGATAGAAGACAACGCTCAGGCGCATGGATGTTTATATTATGGCAAAAAAACAGGAGCTTTGGGGGATGCGGCGGGGCACAGTTTCTATCCGGGAAAAAACCTCGGCGCCCTTGGTGATGGCGGTGCGGTGACAACTGACAGCGAAGAGCTTGCGGAGATAATCGGGGCAATAGCCAACTACGGTTCATCAAAAAAATATGTGTTCAAGTACAAGGGCAGAAATAGCAGACTTGATGAGATTCAAGCGGCAGTTCTTAATGTAAAATTAAAATATCTTGACGAAGATAATAACCGGCGGAAACAGATTGCCAAAAAGTACATTGAAGAAATTAAAAATCCTAATATAATATTGCCAACAGTTGTCGATTGGAATTCAAATGTATTCCACATATTCCCAATAAGAACCGGCAACAGGAATGAATTACAAGCATATCTTGCAAACAAGGGAATACAGACTTTGATTCACTATCCAATTCCACCCCATAAACAGGAGTGTTATAAGGAGTGGAATAATTTGTCGTTTCCAATTACCGAACAAATTCATCGGGAAGAGTTGAGTTTACCGATAAGTCCGGTTATGAGTGATAAAGATGTACAATTTGTGGTTGATGGAATCTTTGAAAAGTGCTATGAATGAACTAAAAAACAGTACCGTTCTTATAACGGGAGCTACCGGAACTATTGGCTCAGCACTTGCGCAAGCTTTATTTGCTGCAAATGAAAAAGATGCTCTAAACATTAAAATACTGGCATTTGGTAGAGATGAGCAAAAGGCAAAAATGCTTATTGAAAAAAATGGTGTAGCTTTTTATAAACATGATATTTGCGAACCTTTTGTGCTTGCTGAAAACGTTGATTATATTTTTCATTGCGCAGCGGTTACCAAGTCTGCTGAAATGGTTAGCAACCCGGTTGATGTTGCGGCAACTTCCGTTTTTGGAACAAGAAATGTTCTTGAAATGGCAAGAGCAAAACAAGTTAAAAGCCTTGTATATCTCTCTTCGATGGAAGTTTACGGGCAAGGTATTGATGGCGAAGTTACGGAAAAAGATTTAGGGCACTTAGACTTAACAAATCTACGAAGTTGTTACCCAGAAAGTAAGCGTTTTTGCGAAACGCTCTGCAATGCTTATTATGCTCAGTATGGTGTTCCGGTAAAACTGGCACGGCTTGCACAAACTTTTGGAGCCGGTGTTCCGAAAGACGATACGAGAGTGTTCGCTCAGTTTGCAAAGAGTGTGATTGCCGGAAATGATATTGTTCTTCACACTGATGGTAAATCGCGAGGAAATTATTGCTGTATAACAGATGCGGTTAATGCTTTGTTTATTTTGCTTTTGAAAGGCGAAAACGGGCAGGCTTACAATATTGCAAATCCTGCCGCAAGCATGACAGTCCGTGAAATGGCAGAGTTAGTTGCAGGGAAATTCGGAGTTGAGGTGCAGGTTGAAATTCCGGCAAACCCTCAAAAGCTCGGCTATGCACCAAACAGCGGATATATACTTAACATCGATAAGATTACCCAATTAGGTTGGAAGCCCAAATACGGGCTTGCGGAAATGTATGAGCAGTTAGTTTCCAGCTGGCAGGTGGTCTGACCAAGGGTTAACGATTTTAATTTTCAAATATGGGGGAACTTCCTTCCTGCTTTACATTTCGCTGGTGAACCACTGAAAGTGGGTAATCCCCCTCGCTTGTCCCATTTCCCAGCCAACGAAGCTCAGCGGCTCGCTTGTCCCAAAAAATCACAATATTCAATTTTCCCAACAACAAGGAGATACAATTATGACTAGATTCAAATCTACTCTTTTCACGGCTATTTTTATAGCTACAGCATTCACGCTTTCCTGCTCATCGGATGACGGTGGAGACAATAGCCTTGTTGTTGATGGAGGTGCTTTGGTTTATGGTAGCCAAAGTTATCGTACCGTAATAATAGGCGGTCAAAGGTGGATGGCAGAGAACTTAAACTACACAACTCCTAATACTACAACAGATAGCAGTTGGTGCTTTCAAAATAATTTGAATAATTGTGCTAATCACGGCAGGTTGTATAATTGGAATGCTGCGATGAGTGCTTGCCCGGCTGGGTGGCGTTTGCCGGATACTACAGACTGGAATCTATTGCTTTTGGCTGTTGGCGGCAGTGGCAGTAGTAGGTGGCCGCAAGGAGGGGTTCAAGTTATATCTAGCGATGGTACCGGCAAAAAGCTTAAATCAAAAACCGGTTGGAATAATAATGATGGCACAGACGATTACGGATTTTCGGCTTTGCCTGGCGGTTACCGCTTTGGCGGCACTGGCACCCATTATGTTTCCGTTGTAAATAGCGAAGGTTATTGGTGGAGTGCTACGGCGAGATCTGGAACCGGAAGCGATTCTGCATATAACACTAAGATAGCAGGTGGTACCGATGCTATGACCAAGAATCGCAGCATAAAGCGTAATGGGTATTCTGTTCGTTGTGTTCAATGGTATGGACAAAATTCTATTAGCAGTTCGTCAACGCCATCTAGCAGCTCTTCTTCTAGTATTCCGCTTTCATATGGCACTTTGACTTATCAGGGTCAAAGCTATAAGACCATTAAAATAGGAACTCAGACCTGGATGGCAGAGAATTTGAATTATAATGTAAGTGGAAGTGTGTGTTATGATGGTGTTGCAGCTAATTGTACTACATACGGACGAATGTATTTGTGGGTGGCTGCTATGGCACTTCCTGCAAGTTGCAATTTAAGTTCCTGTGCGGCTCAAATCACGCAAAATCACAGGGGTATTTGCCCTGCTGGTTGGCATGTTTCGAACGATGCTGACTGGACAACTTTGATGAATTACGTTGGAAACAATGCTGGAACTAAGCTTAAATCTGCGAGCTGGGGAGGTACAAACGATTACGGTTTTTCTGCACTTCCTGGTGGCGAGTCTAATTCTATGGGTAGTGATAGATTCACTTCATTTGATATTGACAAGAAGGGCAACTGGTGGTCTTCCACTAGTTTAGATTCTGATACTTGGGTTAGCAATTGGGCATTATATAACGACAACAGTTATTTAAATGGTATTATGGTAAAGTCAGTTATGCTTTCTGTCCGTTGCGTTCAGAACTAATAAATAGGAGATTCAATTATGAAAAAAGTCATTTTTTCAACTTCCCTCGCAGCAGCATTAACTATTGCCGGCTGCTCAAACGTCGTAAAAGACAACACCCTAAAAGCAATTCAGCTGAGTCCAAGGGCGCAAAGCTCGACTATGGTAGCCGAATTGGAGGTTGCCGATAAAAAAGTAATTGGCCAAGCCTCCGGCAAGGCCGCTTTCAAGGATTTCTTGGAAAAAGAAGCCCTTGCCGATGCCCTTAAAAAAGTGGATGCAGATGTGCTGATAGGTGCCAGCTTCTTTTACGAGTATGTTAACAATAGAGAACTAACCGTGAACGTTGTTGGTTATCCCGCGCGATATAAAAACTTTAAGCCAAAAGAAGAGGAGAAAGAGCAAAATGCTTTAATAAGCGGAACTTTCCACTACGAAGATGGCAGCAAAAATAGCCTGTCGGTAAGCGTAAAGAACCCAAAACCAGCCGCTTCACCCATAAGCAACACGGCAGTTGAATCGCCGCCAATGCCAGTGGAATTGCCCGTTCAACCAGAATATCCAGCAGCAGCGGAGTGAGATAAATATGAAAAGAATACTATTATTTGCATTTTTCAGCTTGCTAATAGCTAGCTGCTCGTCTGTGGTAAGAACCAATACTTTGGCAAGCATTGAAATGGAAACCAAAGTTGAAGCTTTGCCCGTAACGGCTGATTTGGCTGTTTCGGAGCAGAAAACGAGAGGCGAGGCGCACGGAAAAGTAAGCAGCGCAGAGAGATTGAGGAGAGAAGCTCTTGCCATGGCTCTTGGTCAGGTTCCTGCCTCTGCAGAAAGGCCCGATGTTCTTGTGGGTGTGAATTATTTTGCGGAGATTGAAGGCACCGATTTAAAAATAATGCTCACCGGATATCCAGCTTATTACACTAATTTTCGTACAGCAACCGAAAAAGATTCTTTGCGCTTGGGAGCGATTAGCACCAAACCGGCTGGCAGCAGAGTTTATGTTGAGCAGCCAAAGAAAAAAGAGAGCCGCAAATTTGACTGGTATTCCTCGTTTAGGTTGCATATAGACGATACCTTCGGTTTGGGAGCGGAAGTTGGCATGGCATGGCAGAGCGGTTTTTTTATAGGTCTTGAAGTTGTTGAGGGTTTTATCAACAGCAAGTTATGGACTGAGAGTAAGAATGAGTATGGATTTAAGTTTGAGGGTTGCTTTGGCCTTGGCGGTGGTTTAAATCTTGGCAACCGGTTTGAAATGCCTAACCAGTCTCAAATGGACGTTGGACTGTCTTTGGGTTTTTGGGAGGCTGATTACAAATATTATCTTGATGATTATTCTGATTATTACTTGGATAAATACTATTTTGGCGGGCCTTTTGTGAGGGCGCGGTGGGATATTTTTGAAGTTGGATACAAAGTACTCTTAGGGTTTGTTGATGAATATGAAAAAAGCAGTGGCTTTGATGCAAAGCATTTGTTTATGGTAGGCGTAACTTTTTAAGGAGAACAGCCAATGAATAAAATAAGATTCGTTCTCGTAGCGGCAGGCGTTTCGCTTGCCTTGGCATTCACGCGCAGCCCATTTTGCACAAGGGGGTAGCGGAAAACGCCCGCCGCTATTGTTCCCGTTTACACGGGCGGTTGAAGCGAGGGGGATTTTTCCCCCATACAAAAAAGGAGATTCAATTATGAACAAGACAAAGTCTTTTCTCGTGGCGGCAAGCGTTTTGCTTGCTTTGGCATTCACGTAAAATCATTAATTACTATAGTAATCACTGATTAAGTCGTTGTTTGGGATTGGGGACTAGGGATTGGGGATTGGATTTTGCAAAAACCACTGTTTTTAAGCAGATTTAACCGTTTTTTCTGAGCCAATCTA
>JAITUM010000012.1 GCA_031286305.1 Candidatus Fibrimonadaceae bacterium
AAGTTATGCCCTGCGTTTACTAATGTTGCAAAACCCGCCAGCTGCTGAGGTTCGGTTATAAGAAATTCAGACTTAGAATCATCAAACCAAGCGATATCGGGTATGCTCCAGCGCAAATACGGGTAGCCATTGTTTACTTTGCTGTCTATTCCCCAGATTGCGTTAAAATTCCAGCCGGGAAAAGTTGTTCTTTGCCGCATTTCTGCCGTGGTTTTTCCTGTGCCTAGACCATTGTTATAGCTGGTTGAATCTGTATTGTAATAACCGCTTATAGTGCCATTTGTATTATAATAACTGTTACCGTTAGAACCCGCAAGCCCTCCTACATTTGTGCTTCCTTCCGATGCTTCCACTCTGCTGACAGAGTAACTGTTGCTTATGGTGCCGCCAATACGATTACTTCCACTTCCAGCAGCACCAGCATAGTTGCCACCCACAAGCCCACCGATATCGTTACCACTTCCAATTACTCTGCCAAGTGAATAGCTATTGCTTATTGAGCCACCGATGGAATTTCCTGCCATATGATCAGCGTTGCTTCCCACAAGCCCACCCACTGATGATGTGCCCTTAACTGTGCCAATAAAATAACTGTTGCTTATTGAGCCTATTTTTATACTAGCATCTCTTACTGTAAGGCTGTTGCTTCCGGCAAGCCCGCCCACAAAACCATACTCTGCTTCAATTACTCCAGTGAAATAGCTATTGCTTATGGTGCCTAAGTTGCTCCCTACCAAGCCGCCTATTTGCGAATTCCCTTTAATATAAGAAGCTGCTACGCCTATGTTTTTTATTGTGCCACCAAAATCTAAATACCCAAACAATCCTTGATAATAGCCGTTATTATTCATGTAAACACCGCTAACTACAAAGCCATCACCATCAAAAGTTCCATTGAACATATTGCCGATTCTAGAAGAAAAATTGAAAGCTCCTATGGGTGTCCATTTATTAGCGGGTGGAGTAGTTGCCCAATTTTTCCAGTTCACCGTATCGTTTAGCACAATATCTCGCCCAAGCTTAAGGAATTCATCCGAAAAATGCGCACCTGAGTTTACAAGCCAGCTAAAATTCTCCAATTGCTTTTTTGTGCTTATTATGTAGGGGTGTGCTTCCGTTCCGTTTCCGCCTTCAAAAAAGTCACTTATATTTATATTTGTATGGGCAGGGGTTTGGCTTAAAACAGGATATTTACCGGCGGAATAAATCCAAGCATTCGCCGATAAAATGCTAGCGAAAAAATTTAGAGAATCTGTAAATTCCATGCTTTGCATTTCTGCCGTGGTTTTACCCACGCCTTTGCCTTCATCACTTTGGCCGCTTATTTCTTTGTTGTAATAGCTATTGATTTCGACAGAATAGGGCGGATTACCTCCAACCAGTCCTCCCACACTGCCTGTTCCTGTGACTTTGCCAACGGAATAGCTGTTGTTTATTATGCCAGAGTTTAAACCGACCAGCCCTCCTACGTTGTAGCTTGTCCCCGCAACTGTGCCTATGAAATAACTATTGCTTATTAAACCATAGTTACTCCCTGCCAGTCCGCCAACAGTATTATTAGCTTTGATGTATGAGGCGACTACCCCAACATTTTTTATTATTGCGGCAGAATTTGTGCTCCCAAACAATCCTCGGTTATAGCCATTATCATTCATGTAAACACCGCTAACTACAAAACCATTGCCGTCAAAGGTTCCGTTAAACGTTATTGGCACCCAAACGTTTGCAGGCGGGACAGTTTCCCAATTAACCCAGTTTGCCGTATCATTTAGCGCAATGTTTTGCCCAAGCTTAACTGTTTTGCCGGAAAAATTATCTTCTTCGTTTACCAGCTTTGCAAGCCCAGCCAATTGTTCTGCCGTATTTATGGTAAATTCGGTTTCAGATGCATTATACCAGTCGGTATCTACAAGACCTGTCCAAATGGTTGGTTGGGCAAAAATAGCCTGGACCCCAAGCATAAGCATTAGGATTAGCTTGCTTGTGGTAGCCGTAACGAGCCTCTTTAAGGTTGAGGATTTTTTCATGGAAATCTCCTGCTTTGATTGTTGAACACTGTAAATATAGAAAAATAATTCTATAGTAAATACTGATTAATTCGTTGTTTGGGATTGGGGATTGGGGACTAGGGATTGGGGATTGGATTTTGCAAAATCACTGTTTTTTAGCAGATTTGACCGTTTTTTCTGAGTCAATCTAATCCCTAATCCCCAGTCCCTAATCCCTAGCGACTAAATCAGCATTTACTATATTTATAGTGGTTAGTTAACTTTTAGGGAATCTTATTATGAAAATGAATCCTATTTTTTTTGTGGCGTTATCTTTCGCTATTGCGTTTGTGCTCTCTTGCTCCGGCGATAACGGCAAAGATGGTACAAGCTGCACAGTAGAGCCCAAGGCAAATGCAGGAGAGGGCTTTGATGTTTTTTGCAATGGCGAAAAGATAGGCGAACTTTCTAACGGCAAAGATGCCGATTGCATTATTGAACCGATGGAAGATGAATTGTTTGTTATTTGCAACCATGAATTAGTTGGCGTATTAAGAAACGGCGAAGAAGGCGCAAGTTGCAATGTGAGCGATGACGGAGTTTATTTTGTGATGAAATGCGGAGATGAAGAGAGTGCCAAGTGGCCAAAAGCAATGTGCGGTTTAACCGCTTACGATCCGGAAAAAATGACATGCGACTACCGTGATAGTAAAACATACAAGTATGTAAAAATAGATGAGCAATACTGGCTGGCAGAGAATATGAATTACAACGCAAATGGCAGCAAATGCTATGCTGACCAGCCAAATAACTGCACAACATATGGAAGACTATATAATTGGGAGCAAGCACAAGCAGCTTGCCCAACTAGCTGGCACTTGCCTAGCGATGAAGAGTGGACAAAGTTATCGAGCTTTGTTGGTAGCAATGCAGGAACAAAGCTAAAAGCTACAAGTGGCTGGAACGATCATGCGACTTTTGGCAACGGTACAGACGATTACAGCTTTTCCGCTTTACCAGGTGGAGAAAACAATTCGAATGGCTTCCAAAATATCGGTAATTCCGGCTACTGGTGGAGTGCTTCGGAAGCTACTGTACCAAACGGCGTGCATTCTAGGGGAATAGTCCACAATAGCGGCAATTTTAATCAGGTTATAATTGATAAAGGAAATTTGCTTTCCGTTCGTTGCATTAGAGATTAAGTTTTTTTCTAGAGCCACTAAATGAGGCTCATGAAAAAGAAACTTTAAAATTTACTATATTTTAAATGTGTTGCTAAGAATATTATTAGTTCTTGTTGGTCTTGCACCATGCTTGCATGCAAGTGTTTACGGGCAAGCCTCCCTTAAACTATTGCAAGGCGTTGAAATTTTTGTGCATTGCACAGGCGATTCTGAAATTAAAAAAATGGAGCAAGAAATAAAAAATATGATAAAAGCAAGGCTTGAACGTGCTAGAGTACCAATGATCGCTTACAATACGCCAAACAATATAGACGGCGAAATATCGCATGGCGGCGGCGCACTTAAATTTTTGCTCACTGGGTTCAAGAACAAAGAAGGCGATTATTTTGTTTATGCATCTTTGCAGCTTCATCAAAGAGCATATTTGGCTATTAGCCATCAATACATAGATTGCCCAACATGGGACAGATGGAAATCCGGCGTTTTTAGCGCAAAAGAAATACTTTTAGAAGTAGAAGACATGGCGAGGGAGTTTACAAATGATTTTATTTCAGCGAATAACTTTTAAAGTTAAGATTCTGTTAATCGGAATTGCTATGGTTCAGACAGCCTTTGCTCTTCAAATAGAGGCTCCTGAAGAAATTGCCGGAGCGGTTTTGATGTACTCAAAAGAAGCTGGTGCAGAAAACAGGAATATGATTTTAAAGGTTAGCACTATAAAAAGCGAGAATTGCGATGCTTTTTTCATAAAGCTTATAAGCCCGAACAACGGAAAAACCGTTAAAGAAGTTGAAAATTGCATTACCGAGCTGCCAAATGCCGATTTACAAAATGGAATATTCAAAGTTTTTGGTCATCCGGTGAAAACCGAAAGCCAAGGAAGCGGAGGCATAAAAACCGCTTTAATAGGGACCGCGTTCATAGCTACAGGGCTTTTGCTTTATTATTCAAAACCACCTGAACCTGTTTACAAAATTTCGGAGGTGTCTAAATGACAATGCTTGTTGCTTGGAAAGAGGGAATGGCTCTGTCGCAACAGCATCTACAGCAGTCAGATAAATTTATTCTTGGACATATAAAAAATGTTTTGGGGCTGCCAAAAGGAATGCACTTTGGGTTCAGCAAGCTAATGCTTGAAGAAAACTTAATAAAAGAAGGGCAGTTTGCATTTGAAGGATGCGAAGTTGTTTTTCCAAGCGGAGTTTCTTTTGTTGATTCTGAAGATAAGTTTGCAAAAATTGAAGCGAGAAATTTTACTAAAATTTTTGACCAGAGTTTAAATAGTCTTGATGTATTTTTAGCTTTAGATTTAAGTAAATTAGTCCAATTTTCCGAAGATCAAAGTACTCGTTTTAAGGTTACATGGAAAGACTGCTCGGATTTATATTCTGCAGAAGATTCAGTTTCCGTCCCTGTTTGTGTTCCTGCTCCATTTATTGTTTTTGGAACTGAGTCATTGGATGGAAAGGAGTTTTTGCCGGTGGCAAGAATTTTAAGAAATTTGCAAGGCTCTTTTGAGGTAGATAAAAATTTTTACCCACCTTTAACATTCCTAAATGGCTATGAATATTTTTCTAAAAAAATAAAATATTTTGATACTCTTTTGCAAAGCAGGATAGAATATATTTCTCATTCAAAAGAGCTGTTGCTAAGAGATTTTAAATCTTTAAGAGCGATTTTAATTTGCATGCAAAGCACAGAAGGCGTGTTGCCTTTTCATTTTTTTTGCGAAATATTAAAGATTTTACAAGAGCCATTTACCTACAATCATGCAGAATTTGACAAATGCTTCAACAATATATTTGCCGCATTAAATGATTTTTTACTATCAGAGAAAAAAGCGGCTTTTTTACAAAAACGTTTTTCAAAAGAAGGACCAAGCTCATTTTTCGCAAACCTTGCAGATTTTGAGATTTTACCTATGTCCTCTGTTTGGCTTGCGGTGGAATCAAAACTATATCCGGAAGAAGCAGTTAAGCTTATGCCCTTGCAGTTAAAGATAGCTCCAAAATCAAAGCTATCCGGTTTGGTTGTCAGCGCAACTCACGGCATAAACTGCGTTCACAGTATTGTTCCCAAAACAATTCAAGAAATGCCGGGCACATTTTATTTCAAGCTGCAAACGGATTCTTTTCTTTGGAAAAATTTATGCGATGAAAAGGAAATAGGAATTTATGCTCCTAATGCTTTGCAAATAATTTCAATTGATATTTTGGTTGAGAACTAGTAAGTATGGAACGGAACCAGAGGTAGGCTAATGCGCTATTGTCTTTTTACCAACATTAGCCTTCTTCCGCAGATGAAACTAGCGCGCGCATCATACCTGCTACTCTTGCTAATTTCGACCCTAGCAATAGGCTGCGACGAAAAAACTGTACCGAAACAGAGTGACGATACTCAAACTTTGTTCTGGAATGAAGATTCTGTAAATGCGGCTCTTCCAACCGAGTATAATCATTTGGAAGAAGCAGAAAATGGAAATTTCGCTCTTGTAAACGCAGCAAAGAAAATAATAGATCCGAGCATCGTATATGATCCTGCTTATGTTAGAATTAAATACCCTATGGGAGATGTTGACCCAGGCACAGGAGTTTGTACCGATGTGGTTATAAGAGCCTATAGAGGTCTCGGCATAGATTTGCAGCAAGAAGTCCATGAAGATATGAAAGCTAATTTTAACAAATATCCCAAGGCTTGGGGAATGACCAAGCCGGATCCAAACATTGACCACAGAAGAGTTCCCAATTTAATGACATTCTTTTCCAGAAAAGGAAAATCCTTGCCAATAACAGATGATCCTGCGGACTACAAACCCGGAGACATTGTTTGCTGGGATTTGGGCGGTGGTCTTTATCACATAGGCATAGTGCTAGACAATCCTCGTTCTATTCTCCACAACATAGGCGGTGGCCAAATAGTTGAAGACTGTTTATTCTCCTGGAAAATAATAGGGCGTTATTCTTATTAGGTTTTTTCTATATTACCCTAAAGCCATGCCATACCATGTTTGCAAAGGAGCCGAGCTAAAATGCTCCATGGGTTCCGATCATTTTGGTCAATGCCAATCCTTGGCTAACCCTGTGGTAGCAGCTGCAACAGCCGCCAACTACGGCAGGCTCCAGAAAATGCCTTGCATTCCTAATACTACGGCCCCATGGATGCCGGGTAAAATGAATGTTACGGTAAAAGGGCAGCCTGCCTTAATGGATAATGGCAAGTGTATGTGCATGTGGGCAGGCGTGGTTGAAATAAAAGGTGCGCCTAAAACATATCCTAGGCAAAAAATAATATATAAAGTCACCAAATATAACAAAGAAGGACATAAAATGAGTGAGAAAGATAGAGAAAAAATTAGCGAAATTAAATGGGCAATAAAAGTAGGCGAGAATGGTGTTATAGATAAAAAAATGTTGGAAAAGGTGAGAGGCAAAAGAACTATTGCTCTTAAGATGAAAGAAGAATGGATAGACAAAGATATTTTTGTTATGCCTTATTTGAATTCTCCAACAGAGATTGTATCTGTTAAAACGAAAGTGGTGCGAGGCAATTTTCACGCAAAACTTGGCGAAACACATTATAATGCCATAAAACGGCTTTTTGAAAATTCTGGTAACTATGCATCAATATTTAGAGCCTTTGAAGAAGGATTGTTTGTAAACAGAACTGATGTAAATGAGGATGATATTCTATATGATAATATTAATATGTGGCTTAATTTGAATATTGAAGCGGATAAAGTTGGCTCTATTACAGATGGATATTATGCACTCGGGCTGTATGAACGTACAATTCACGAAATGTGCCATCACATTGATCATTGGTCCGGATGGCCTTATTCAAATAATTCTTTTTCTCAAGCATACAAGGATGAGCTAATCAAAGCAGCCAGAATAGATTTTTTTGATAGATTAGAAACTAATTTTAAAGCAATTGATAATAACACTGAAACACAAGAAGATATTGATAAAGTGATAGAATTTTTTGGTGAAGGTATGCACTTTTCTTCTTTTAGTGATATTATTTCAGCAATAACAGGCTCACATTATCAAACTCACGGCATAAATTATTGGGATAATCAGACTATACCAGCAGACATTTTCGCTAATATTGCAGCGGCAGAAATAGCTAATCATGATGCATTTGGAATAATTAAACGTAAATTGTCAAAAACTATGGAAGTTTATAATAAGATGCTTAGTGATATAAAAAAGTCTTATTCAAATTATGATATATAGAATTATGAGAACATTGCTGATTTTATTTATGCTTTGGTCACTATGCTCTCCTTCTCCCAGGAGCTATATTAGACAATATAGATTTCCTGAAGTAGTATTTGAAATACAAGAGATTACCGGTTCTTGCTCAAAGGAAGAAATAAATGCTGTTGTAGATAATGAAATGCTAGCTTTGAGAAGCATTTACTTCAAATATTTGGAAAAAAATAAAAAGTCGCTAGCTGATGGCAATATTTTATTTAAATTCACAATATCTAAAAATGGCGAAATAACTAAAGCTGATATAATACATAG
>JAITUM010000046.1 GCA_031286305.1 Candidatus Fibrimonadaceae bacterium
TCTTTTGCTATTTTTATACTTTCCTCATAATCTTTTTTTGAAAGTTTCCCGGAATCAACAAGTTTTTTAGTGCGAATTTTAGCGACATCATCTATGGAACCAACAAGAGAGTAAAGCACAAGTATAGCCAGTGCAGAAATAGTGTATCCGTTAAAAATAGCCGTTATGCAAGAAACAACAAAAACAATTACAACAAGCAATGCTCCACCCATTATAGGTGGAGAATCTTCTTTGAAATCTGATGTTGCACCGATTTTTTTTAGGAAAGCCATGTAGCGAGGCATTGTTAAGAAAACAAAAAAAGCCGCCAGTACTGCGGCACAACCCGCTCTGAACAGGCGACTGTCAAAGATTTCTGCGTTAGTTAGCGAATATAGGTATTGAATTAGCATAAAGAGAATCTAGTAAACGGTGAGACAGTTACGCTGCTTGCTAAAGCCGAGGGTAAGGGCTGGTTTAGCGAGCAGAGGAAATGGAGCATAGAGGGGAATGTAGAAATTTTCTACCTTACCCCTAATGTCCAAAGACCGCGAAATAATATCGTTCGACTACGCAATGAAAGATTTGTTGCGGCAGAAGGCCAATTTCGTTATTTTGGAAGGCTTTCTTACCACATTGCTAAATCGCAAAGTGAAGGTTATGGAAATTTTGGAAAGCGAGGGCAACAAAGAATATTCAGACGACAAAGTAAATCGCATAGATATAAAAGCCAAGATAGACGGCAGCGAAATAGCGATAATTGAAATACAATACGCAGATATGATTGACTTTTTTGGCAAAATGCTTTTCAATGTGGGCAGAGCTATAGTGGAGCAGATACGTGAAGGCGGAAAATACAATGTAAAAAAGATTTACGTTATAAGCATAGCTTATTTTGATCTTGGTGCCACTCGTGAATATTTGTTCAATGCCAAGATGGAAGGTTTCAAAGGCATCAATTTTGGCGAGCTTATACCTTTTGCTCAGATTGATGAGCTTGCGCATCCTAAAAGCATCAGCAAGGACATTCACCCTGAATACTTCTTGATTCTGCCCAAGAAATTCGACGAAAAGATACGAAGCCAGTTTGACCAATGGATTTACACTTTGAAGAAGTCAGTTGTCAAGAGCGATTTTGATGCTCCCGGCATTAAGGAGGCTGGCAAGCGGTTAGATATGCTCAAGATGACAGATGTTGAGCGCAAATCTTATCTGCGTCATTTGGAGAACATAAGGGATGTCAACTGCTCTATGGATACTTATTTTGCTAAGGGCAAGGTTGAGGGTGAAGCACTAGGTGAGGCTCGGGGCGAGGCTCGAGGCATTGAGAAGGGCAAGGCTGAGGAGAAACTTGAGCTTGCAAAGAAGATGAAGACCGAGGGCATGGGTGACGATGTTATATACAAGATAACCGGCTTGTCTGAGAAAGATTTTGCTCTAAAAGACAGCAAAAAGCCTGCGTGGAAGGCTAAGAAGAAACGGGCGGCAAGGTAAATTTCCCAACTACGCCCTAGCGCAAAGTCATGAATTGCCGCATTTGTCTGAACCCTGATTCACCTGATGAAAGGATTTACCTGATAAGCCCATTTCCAATGCTTTACCAAAAATACACGCTATGCTGCGAATGCGCAAAAAAGCGTTTCAAAAAAGCGAACCGGCCAGACTACCCAACACTATTAGACATCTCCCTCAACTCATTCAGCTTTTTAAGCGCCGCGCCGCTTTCTATGATTTCTTGCGCCATTTTAACGCCCTCATTAAAGTCTTTTGCCTTTTGAGCAACCACTAAAGCTCCGGCGGAATTAAGCACAATTGCATCTTTTTTTGCGCCCGCAATTGAGCCGTTAAACACATCTTGAATTACTACGGCGTTTTCTTCGGGAGTGCCAGATTTAATGTCTTCCAATTTACAACGCTTTAACCCAAAATCTTCCGGCGCAATTTCAAACTCACTTATTTCTCCGTCTTTAAGTTCGTAAATGCGTGTTTTGCCGATTAAAGAAATTTCATCCAAGCCGTCGAGCCCGTGAACAAACATCGCGCGTTTGTAGCCCATTTCTTTTGCCGCATAAGACACAATATCAAGAAGTTCCGGCTTATAAACTCCCAAGAGATGCAAAGATGCAAACGCCGGATTAATTAAGGGACCAACAACCGTATAAAAAATTGTTTTAATGCCTAAATCTGCTTCTGCCGGCAAAACTTTGCACATTACCGGATGAAACTTTGGTGCATACAAAAATGCAATGCCAATCTCTTCAATCATTTTTTCGACTTGAGCTGTTGTTAAATCGATATTAACACCCAAGGCCTCCAAAACATCTGCGCTTCCCGACAAACTTGCAATTGACCTGCTACCGTGTTTGGCAACAGGAATCCCTGCAGCGGCGGCAACTATTGCAGTTGCCGTTGACAAATTGAAGGTTGAAAGACCGCCGCCTGTGCCGCAAGTATCCATAAGCTCAGACTTAACATTTGGCTTTAATGGAACGCAGTTGTCGCGCATGGATTTTGCAATATATGCAATTTCCTTTTTGCTCGTTCCCTTCATTAGCAGTGCTACCTGAAACCCTGCTATCTGAATATCGCTGATATCGCCTTTATTTATTGCGCTAACAAGACCGTCGATATCTTCTTGGGTCAACTCTTGCCCGGTTGTTACTTTTGACAAAACCGCTTTAAACATTTTTACCTCCTTTGTTTAAACTCATGGTTATCTCCATTATTTTTTTTAATGATTTTTTGCCGTTTTCTTCCGCACCGCTTGAAATATCAATGCAATACGGATTTTGTTTTATTGCCTCTTTTATATTCAATATATTAATTCCACCGGCAAGAAAAAACGGTTTTTTATTATCATACTCTCTAATAATATTCCAATCAAACATTCCGCCGGTTGAACCAGCCTCTCCTTCTTTAAATGCGTCGAACAAAACAAAATCGCATTTAGTCGGCTTAATATCTTTTGCGCTTCTCATTCTAAAAGCTCTTATAGTTTCGCAAGGCATTTCATATTCAAAATCACCATGAAATTGAACAACATCAACAATTTTTTCATCAACGCATTTCTTTATAAAATCATAACTCTCATCAACAAACACACCAACTGCTTTTATTTTCGGATTTAAAGCCGCCTTAAGCAGCTTTGCGTTTTCAAAATCAATTTGCACTCTTGACTTTGCAAAAACAAACCCTGCGTAATCAGTGTTTGCCTGATTCACATAGTCAACATCTTGCAGAGTCATTAACCCGCATATTTTAAGCTTCATGGTGCTTCATTATTTCCATATTATACCCATAAATATAGAAAAATCCACTCCCTACTCCCCAACACCCTTCCCGATGAACATTTCGCTGGTGAATCGTCAAAGGCGAGTGCTCCCAAGCGGAGAAATCAGAGTAAACCAGCATTTACCATAATAAAAATTTTCTAAATTACCATCGTTTTATGCTTTAACAAGGAGAATTTATGAGCAAAGAATATGTCACTCGAACAGTGGAGACCTTGAAGAGAAGGTATCCGGGAGAACCTGAATTTCATCAGGCAGTAAATGAAGTTTTAGAATCCCTGCTCCCCGTATTTGAAAAAAATAAGGAATTTGAAGCAGCCGGCATTTTGGAAAGAATAGTTGAACCTGAAAGACAAATTATTTTTAGTATTCCTTGGGTAGATGATGCCGGTAAAGTCCATGTGAACAGAGGCATTAGAGTGCAATACAATTCTGCGCTTGGTCCTTACAAAGGCGGCATAAGATTTCACCCCTCCGTAAATACCAGCGTTATTAAATTTTTGGGCTTTGAGCAGACTTTCAAAAATTCACTCACAGGCCTTATGCTAGGTGGCGGAAAGGGCGGCACAGACTTTGACCCCAAGGGTAGGTCAGACAATGAAATTATGCGCTTTTGCCAAAGCTTTATGACCGAGCTTTACAGACACATAGATGCCGATACCGATGTTCCTGCCGGTGATATTGGAGTGGGACCTAGAGAAATAGGCTATATGTTTGGTTATTATAAAAGAATTAAAAATATTTTCCACGGAGTGTTCACCGGAAAGGGACTTTTATATGGAGGCTCAATTGGGAGAAAAGAAGCTACAGGCTTTGGCTGTGTTTATTTTTGCAATGAAATGTTAAAAGACAGGCAAACCGGGTTTGAAAACAAGAAAGTGGTGATATCCGGCTCCGGAAACGTTGCGATATACGCTGCGCAAAAAGCCATGAGCTTTGGTGCAAAAGTGATTGCAATGTCAGATTCAAACGGTTATGTTTACGATGAAAACGGCATTAATTTGGATGTTTTAAAAAGACTCAAGGAAGTGGAAAGAAAACGCATAAGCGAATATGCAAAAGAAGTGAAGAGCGCAAAATACACAGAGGGTTGTTCCGGTATATGGACAATTCCGTGTGACATTGCACTGCCTTGCGCCACACAGAACGAGCTTGACGGAAACGCTGCGCAAACCCTTGTTAAAAACGGATGCATTGCTGTTGCCGAAGGTGCAAACATGCCTTCTACCCCAGAAGCGGTCAAGGTGTTTTTAGAGGCAAAAATAGCTTATGCTCCCGGAAAGGCAGCGAATGCGGGCGGTGTTTCAACATCTTGTCTTGAAATGTCACAAAACTCGCAGAGGCTTTCATGGACATTCGACGAAGTGGATGCAAAGCTTCGCCAAATAATGATCAACATTCACGCAACGGCAAGGAACACCGCTGAGGAATATGAGACTCCGGGCAATTTAGTGAATGGAGCAAACATAGCAGGCTTCTTGAAAGTTGCACGCGTAATGATTGCACATGGGGTGTAAAATATTTCTATATTCTACGTTAGCAATTTTTAGGAGGAAGCTATGCCTTTTACTTGGTTAGATTCATTATCTGTAGGTAACGAAACTATAGACGAACAGCACAAAGAGTTAATCAAAAAAATGAATGACTTTATGGATGCCTGCAAAAGCAACAAAGCTATTCATGAATTGGAGACTTCTCTGAATTTTCTTGTAGATTACACGGCGAAACACTTTACGGCAGAAGAAGCGATTCAGCTCAAACATGCTTACCCGGGTCGCGTTGAACATAAAAAGATACACGAGGGCTTTAAGACGAAGGTCAAAGAGATTGTAGATAAATTCAAAAAGGAAGGTCCAACATCAGCTATGGTTAGCACTTTTAACTTTGAAGTCGGCAATTGGGTTATGGACCATATAGCCAAAGAAGACAAAAAAGTCGGAGATTTTTTTCGATCGCAAAAGTGATTTCACATCACTTAAAATACCACGCTTTGCCCACGGACTTGGCATTTTCCTTGAATTTCCAACTCCGTTAGCATGGCTAAAACTTCGTTTATAGGCTTTTCGCTTAATTCGCAAATCTCGCTAATTTCTAAAATAGTTCCCTTAACCGCCCACGGCATTGAGCTACATATGCTAGGTTGTGAAGCATGAGGAATATGTGGAGGAGTGGGAAATAGAGAGTTCAGTCCGAGTATCTCCGGTAGCTCGTTTGCGTTCCAAACTATTTGCGCTTGCTTTTGATAAATTAAATGGTTGCAACCTTCGGAGGTTGGGGTCATGGGATTGCCTGGAACTGCAAGCAAGAGTTTGTTTTCTCTGTAGCAAAAATTTGCAGTGTGCATTGCCCCACCTTTTTTTCTGCTTTCAACAATCAAGGTAGCGTTTGACATTCCGGTTATTATTGTATTTCTTTTCACAAAATAACCCTGATAAGCTTGCGAACCCAAAGCGAAAGGTGAAATTATGTTCCCACCATGGTCTAAGATTTTTTGTGCCAAAATTTTTTGACTGCCTTGCAAAGGCATGTCCACTCCTTGGGCTATAACAGCCGTAGTTGGCAAGTTATTTTCTATGGCAGCTTCGTGGCAAAGCGAATCTATGCCCTGAGCAAGCCCGCTCACAATGCGAACTTTATAAGCTTTTAAAGTTTTAACCAAAGACCGAACAGTGTTTGCCGCAATTCCGCTCGGGCTTCTGGTGCCAACCATTGCCAAGCAAAATTCATTGCCAAAATCTACAGCGCCGGTAACCCAAAGTTTAGGCACCGCATATTTGGACTTTGCAAGCAAAGGCGGATATTCCAAGGACTGAGCATCTATTTCTCTAGGCATAAATCAACTCTCGGTTTTAATTCATTCAATTTAACGCAATAAACTTTTACTTTTGACACTTTGGGCGAGAATGCTAAAATCTTTTTAGCAATGTTTGCGCCCAGCGTTTCCAAAAGATTAAATTTGCTGTTTGAAACAAAGGTTTTTAATTCTTCGGTTAAAATTGCATAATCCACAGCGTTATCTATGGAATCTGTTTCTACAGCCTGTTTGCAATCATATTCAAAAGAATAACCAAACTCCACTTTTTGCGAAGCGTGAAGCTCCTCGGGATAAATCCCGATAAAAGTTTCACATAAAA
>JAITUM010000127.1 GCA_031286305.1 Candidatus Fibrimonadaceae bacterium
TCCCAAGCTATGCCTTTTTTGCCGGAGCTGGCTATTGAGGTGCCGGAATAAAAGAGGGCTCTTTGGATGAAGTGCTTTTGGGGCAATATCTGCATCTCGGTTATGAACCTGTTGCCTTCTGCGTCTTGACAGTGTATGTCTAGAACAGCATCTCTGTCTGTTGGCGTTTGGCCTGGTATGTAAGGGTTCTTGATATCAACATTTTCTATTGGGTGAGCAAGTTTGCACTCGAGGAATGTGTTTAGCATTGCCACGAGTAAGTCTTTGTCCTCTTCGTTTGCGAATACTCTTTTGAATGCCAAATCTTGCGTTAGCTGAGCGTAGCGTCCAAGAGCTATTTTTTCCATAAGAACCTCCGTTAATTTATGTTCTTTATATCCTTAGACGCTTTTCAGAGGAAAAATAATTTTAAAAATGCAAAAAAAATGCAAAATGCAACTATCTGTTGTCGTTTGCGGTGATTTTGGGATAATTTCGCTGTTTTTTTTGAAAAATCGGGGCGTTGCGGGGTTTCCCCGCATTGGGGGTAGCGTAAAACGCCATCGTCACCGTAGGGGCGTTGCGTGTCAACGCCCTTTGCCACGTAAGGCGGTTGCAGCGAGGGGGACTTTTCCCCCATATTCCCGAAATTTGGCACATTTTTTGCATATCTATAATAAATTAAAGATTTTCTTAGGTTATGCCGATATAGAAAATGTAGATTAAAGAAGCGAGGTTCTATTATGTCAGGAATGTCAGTAGGTGGTTTAATATCCGGGCTGGACACCAACAGCATCATCGCGCAGCTTACAGCGCTCGAGCAGGCTAAGGTGCGGCGCGAGTTGCAAAAAAAGGAAAATGCCGAGAACACGCTAAGTAAATTTAAGGATTTGCAGATTAGATTGGGGAATTTATCGCAAAAAGCGAGTGTTTTGGAAACTTTGGATAAATTCAATGTTTTCAGAGCGAGTTCAAATTACGATGAATATGCCACCATTTCCGGTAAAGAAGGAGCAACGGCCGGCCGATACGAACTTGTGGTCAAACAACTGGCAACAACCCAAAAAGTCGCTTCAAATAAAATTAGTACCGTAAATGAACCACTTGTTAAAGACAGTGATTTAGAAAAGATTTTTGGAGCAAAAGTACAAGGAGAGACCAGAACCGCTACAATAACGCTGTCAAAATCCGAAGCAGGAATTAAAGCCGACCCTCTGAATAAAACCGTTGATGTGGTGATATCTGAAACCGATACGCTAAAAGATGTTGTTAATAAAATAAATGCTGCAGAAGGCGCTGGCGTTAGAGCAAGCATAATGACAATGGCAGACGGTGATAACAGACTGGTTTTGACTGCCGTGGATACAGGCACAAAAAGTTTTTATATAAAAGATAGCGGTGCCGATGGAACCGAAGGAATAATGGAATATTTGGGAATTTTAAGCTCCGGAAGCGATAGTTCTCAAGTAGCCGCCTCAAGTAATGCTTTGGTTACATCTAATGGGGTAGCAGCAACGACAGAAAATACATTCGAAGACCTGAACTCCGCTTTTAACAAAATAAAGAAAGGAGATGTTGTAGGTATATATTTGCCAACAAGCAATGGCGCAGGCAACGAGGGTGGCTGGGTCACTTTCAGTTTATATGATGAAAATGGGGAATCCAGAAAAATAGGCGATGTGTTAAATGAAATAAACACTGCTTTGGGGGCTTCCGGTTCTAATGTAACAGCTAAACTTAATGACTCCGGTGAAATTGTTTTGACAGGCAATTTAAATGGCGACCAAAACTTTGACAATGCTTCTTTAAAAGATGTAAAAATCCAAATAGGAACTCTTAGCAGCTCTGTAACTCCAAGCGCTACTGACCCCGTAACCGGCATGGCTCTTTACAGCGAAGAAAACATATTCTCCGATGTTAAAAAAGATATGGGCAGCTTTTCGGCACGCAATGTTTTTGAAAATACAATAACCGAGGCGCAAAACGCCTTTTACACCATAGATGGAATGGCAGTTAGCTCACAAAGCAACAGCGATGACAAAACCATATCCGGCACCGTTTTCACCTTGAAAAAAGTGAGCCAAGAAGGAATGGAACCCATAAAACTCTCTTTGGATTTAGACAAAGAAGCCATTGTAAGTAATATAAATGCATTTGTTGAAGAGTTCAATGCTTTAATGAAATTCATAGACGAAAACGCAAAGGCCATAGTAAAAGAAGAAACAGACCCAATCACAGGTAAAAAAACAAGCAAACGCGAAGTTGGCGCATTCACAGGCGATAGCAACATTTCTAGTTTGCGCGAAAACCTGAGGCAAATGATGACAGGCATAATAAATGAATTAACCCCAACTACGGATAACGGTTATACAACGGCTTACTCATCTGTTTCGCGCTTAGGCATAACAACCCAAAAAGACGGTTCAATAAGCGTGGATAGAGATAAATTAACTAAGGCTTTGGATGCGGATTTTGAAGGTGTGCGCAGACTGTTCACTGCAAACTGGTTCAGTGACACTCCGGGCTTTAGCGTAGGTCGCTTTACAAAAGATTCCAAAACGGGTACTTATGAAGTTGATGGAGTTCTCGGCTTTATAAACGGCCAAGCGGCGCAATCCATCACAGGAAATATATTTACCCTCGACGGGCTTTCAATTGAAACTCCGGGTTCGGGAAAAGCGAAAATTACATTTGTACGCGGTATAGCCAGCCAAATTACAAATTTTATGGAAAAAGCAAGAAGTACCGTGGATGGTTACTTCAAGGAATCGGAAAAAACATATCAAGATAGAATTGATTCCATTCAAAAAAGAGTTGATGAATTGCAAATGCGTGTAGATAATTATAGCGCTAGAATCACTAGGCAGTTTGCTGCTTTGGAGAGAAGCATGGGTAACCTGCAATCTCAAACCGCAAATATGATGGCTGCTATGAGTGCAATGACATATAACAGAAGGTAATTAAAACAGGGAGTTCCTATGCAAAATGCAACTTATGGCAAACCTTTAGGTCAATATCGTCAGGCTTCTGTTGAAACAGCAGATCGCGGGCAATTGATCATCATGATTTACGACCATTGCATAAAGTGGTGCGGCATAGCCAAAGAAGCTTTGGAGGCCGGGCAGCTTGCCCGCAAAGCAGAGGCTTGCCACAAAGTTGAGGCCGGCATAACCGAGCTGATGGCATCTCTTGATGTGCAAAAAGGCGGTGATGTTGCAAAAAATTTGTGGAAACTCTACGATTTTTACAGCTATCATATCCACGAAGGCAATATAAAAAACATTTCCAAAAACTTCTCGGAGGTTCAGGAGATGATGGGTCAATTGAGAGAATCATGGCAAAAGGCCCTTGGGCAAGTTCGCCAAGACAGAGATTTTTCAAGCAAACTGGCTACGGGGACCCCTCGCAGTTATGTTAGCATGGTAGGTTAATATGCGTCAAGATATAAAATCCTTATCTTCTAAGATAGATGCTGCGGTGCAGCTTTGCAAGAATGTTCTTGAGTATGGTGAAAAAATACGAGGGCTTTCTCCGTTGGAAATAGGGATGGAAGAATATGCCGAAGAATTGACCCTCCATACCGAAAGCAGGGGGCGTGCTACAAGAATTGCCATTCAGGAAATAAACGAAATAAACGGTTTTTATGAAACCATAGAAAATGACCCTAATGTTTTGGATTCGGAAAAAGCTTTTTTAACTGAAAAACTGCGCACAGTTCAAGATTTATCTCCTTTGTTTGCAAAGCAGAGTGTCATGATAACAAGGGAAATTGAAATTCACCTAAATTCTCTGCGCAAAGAATCCGTAGAGTTCAGGCACAACGTTGGGGTTATCAAAAACTACCTCAAGGCCCCGGATAAGAGATCGTTTTACGGATGAGGGCACGCCGTTTTAGAACGTCACCTTTAAGATAAGCGGATACAAAAGCGTTATCAAGATAAGCACGGGAACAAGTATTGTTAGCGAATACTTAATTATATACCCAAAGAATGTAGGCATTTTTACACCGGATTGCTCGGCAATGGTTTTAACCATAAAGTTAGGAGCATTGCCTATATAAGAGGTTGCGCCAAAGAAAACGGCTCCGGCAGATATGGCTAAGAGGGTAGAAGAATACTTGGACATCAACAACTGAGCAGCATTATCACTGCCGCTAGCGGCGGCTTCAAAGAACACTACATATGTGGGAGCGTTGTCAAGGAAAGCCGAAAGAATACCCGTTGCCCAAAAGAAATGCGAATCAATAGGGTTGCCGCTGCTATCAAATACGCTTTTTATAATCATGCCCAAGGGACCTTCTGCGCCGGCCTCTAGCATTAAGATTGGAGGAACCATGGTGATAAAAATTGTGGCAAAAAGCTTTGTAACTTCGAGGATTGGTTCCCAGTTAAAATCGTTAGCATCATGCACTGCTTTTGGAGT
>JAITUM010000109.1 GCA_031286305.1 Candidatus Fibrimonadaceae bacterium
AATATTAAAGGCAGCTTCATGTTATATGCCATATCATTTATATTGCTGGCACCGAGAGAAAAAACAGAGCAATGCTCAAGTTGATTATGTTATACAAAAAAATAATGCCATAATTCCAATTGAAGTAAAATCCGGATTAAAAGGCGCTATGCCCAGCTTGCGTTTGTTTATGCAAGAGAAAAACAGTAAAATTGGAATTAGAACGTCTTTGGAAAATTTTGGAAAAATAGATAATATTGAAATCTGCCCTTTGTATGCTATTTCGAATTTTCTATCTTCTGCTATTCTGGAATAAACAATGACAAGGAGTGAGTTAAAACAAATTATTGCAAAAGGCGAAGGCTTGACTGTGAAGTTTAAGTTGTGTGAGGGCAGTTACTGGGGAGTTAAAGGGTAAAATGATTTCTGTTTGCATGGCAACATATAATGGCGAAAAATACATAACCGAACAGGTGAAAAGTATTTTGCCGCAATTAGGTGAAAATGATGAGCTTATTGTTTCTGATGACGGCTCTACGGATAAAACTTTGGAAATTCTGGAAAGTTTTAATGACAAAAGAATAAAAATTTTTAAGCATAATAAACAAAATATTAAAGTCCCTTTTTATTTGCGGTCTCATCTAACGGATAAGTTTTATTTTATTGCACGGAATTTTGAAAATGCTTTGAAAAATGCTACTGGCGATTATATTTTTCTTACCGACCAAGATGACGTTTGGTTACCGACAAAAGTAGAAACAACGCTTAAATTTTTGAATGAAGATAAGTTAGTAATTAGCGATGCTTGGGTTGTGAATGAAAATTTAGAAAAGCAATATAAATTAAATGAGTATACGAATTATAAAAAAGGATTTTGGAAAAATATTACTAGAAAAACACCTTATTGGGGTTGCTTGCTTGCATTCACAAAAAATATTAAAAATTTTATTTTGCCAATTCCAAAAAATGTTCTAACACATGATTTTTGGTTTGGTTTAATGTCAGAATTAAAATTCTCTTCGGTATATATTTCGGAACCTTTGATTTTATATAGGCGGCATTCAAATGTCATGAGTGATATTGATATAAGCAGTCGGAGTAGCTTAAATTCTATTTTTTTTATTATTAAGTACAGGTTATTTTTATTACTTGAAGCGTTGAAAAGATATTTCTCTAAATAAGCGCCCTCACCCGCTCTTTTAGCGCAGAAAGCAAAACCTCAATTCTAGCTCTGTCCATATATTTTGAGGGTTTGTAAATTGAGTAAAATTCCTCATCAACATCTTTCAATGCATTAAAGTCAAAATCAAAAGTTACTAATTTAATTTGCTCCGAATGCGTTCCTTTAAATGGTTTGCACTTAATGTCAAATTCAGGGTGAATATTATGCGTAAATTCATTGTGCCACATAGAAGTTCCGCAGTCAAAAACAGGTGATGCACCAAGCCATTCAAGGGTATTTGCGTTACGAATCGCACCAAAATTATTAAAATGCCTGTCCACATTTGCAATTAAAAAATCAACAGTAAGCATTTTATCTATTGATTCCCGCATACCGGGAATTCCTAGACTTTCGCAGGTATTCAAAAAATGTTGGTAAATGGATATATGATTTTGTCGCTTTTTTCCTGCCCGCAAAATATTCCAAGCTGTTACCAATTCAGTTTCAGCTGTGATAAAATCTTCGCACAAACACATAGGAAACTCATCTATTGCAATTGTGGTATAATTAACATGTGGAATATTTAGCTTGCGCATAATTGTACTTGCAAAAACTTCGTTAAGCGGCTCTTGATGAAAAGGATCGCTCCCACCTTTTAATAGCAACCTTTTGCCATCTGCTATAATCCATTTTTTTTTGAGCCAACCATCGGAGGTGTTGTCCGGAGAAATTAAATTGACTTCTTTGCCTTCAATATCAGATATTTTTCCAAACAGAATATTTCCAACATCTTCTGAAAATTCGTTTTCAAAAAAGTTTACCCTATCCCAATCCAAAGGATTTTCTTGCTTATTAACCCAATACTGGTCGCTTAAGCTAAGTCCAAAGCATTTTTCCAAAAGCATTTTTGGCGAAGACATTTTAAAAAAATCCAAAGCATCACGCAAACCGCTTCTGCTAGCGGGTATTGATCGCCCGGTCCACCAATCATTAAGCGATTTCAGCGATATTTTTCCATCTTCCTTTATTTCAACACCCACAGGAACATGATCTATATTGTGTACTTTTTCAATTTTTGTCAAATACCCACCCATGTCAGGGTCTATCTCAACATCTGCAACAGGAACTTTTTTGTGCATAAGAGTGTAAAGCATAGAATAAGATAGAAATTTTAAATACCCTGACTTTTTACAAGAATTTACTATTTTTTACCTTGACTTTTTGTAAAATCGAGGTTTTTAATGAAAAAAGGCTATTTTGAGCGAAAAATAGACCCTGTTTTGCCGGCTTGGGCAAATGAGGGCGACAGAAAGCCATTGCTTTTGTGGGGAGTGAGGAAATATGCCGCTAATAAGCATAATAATTTTAAACTATAACGGCAAAAAACATTTGCAAACTTGTTTTGAATCCATATTCAGTCAAAATTTTTCAGACTTTGAAGTTATACTGGTTGATAATAATTCTATAGACGATTCAATTCAATTTATTGAAAAAAACTATCCGCAAATTGTAATTGTGAGAAACGAGAAAAATTTGGGTTTTGCCGGCGGAAACAATGTGGGCATAGCAAGAGCCAAAGGAGAATGGATATTTCTTTTAAATAACGATACCGCTCTTGCGCCGGATTGCCTTGCAGAAATTGCAAAAAACATAGCAGATGGGAAGCAAAAGCAACTGGTATTTGCTCCTTTAATGCTACGCTTTGATGATCCGGAAAAAATAGATTCCGGTGGAGATTGCCTGTATCCCTGGTGTTATGGATATAAATACGAAGATAAGAGTGCAGATGATTCTTTGTTTGCCGAAACCAGAAAAATATCGCTTGCTTGCGGAGGTGCAGTTGTATTTAGTAAAGAATTATTGAATAAATTAGGCGGCTTTGACGAAGATTTTTTCTTAATTTACGAAGATGTAGATCTGTCTCTCAGAGCTAAAAGAATTGGTGCGGAAATTTGGATGCTACCAAAAGCAAAAGTGCTGCATAAAGGTTATGCAACAATAACTTCTGCGTCGGCTCTTAGGATGTATTATTCTGAGCGGAATAGATTTTGGCTTAAAATAAAACACTATCCCCTTTGGACTTTGCTCAAATATACTCCGCATTTTTTCGTTTGCCTTTTCTCATCGTTGCTTTTATGGACATATAGGGGCGCGTTTTTAACTTGGTTAAAAGCATATATAAACGCTTTGCTCGGAATTTCAAAAATGCTGAAAAAACGCAGAAAAATTTTCTCGGAATCTAAAGTAAGCACAGCCGATTTTGAAAGTTGGCTGCTAAAGGAAAGTTTTTTCAAGTGGTTAAAATCACTTGTTTCTCCATCCATAAACATAAAACGGTGAATCTTTACCTACGTTGAAAATTAAATCTAAAATTGAAACCGAATGTTCAAATTTCTCGAATAATTGCTTATATTCCGGATAACCTGAATAATCCATCCATTTAATTTCAATGTTTTTTTTTGCAAAACGTTCTTCGTTAACATAGTTTTTTGCCGCCGGGCCAAGCAAACAAAAAGTTGCATTGGTTTTTGAGAGTAAATCCAATACTCTATCTTCTTTTTTGCCTTGCAAATTGAACTCTCTAGAATCCTTGAAATTTGTTTTTATATTTAAGATTTCCGTGCAAATTTTTTTTATTAAACTTATATTCATATCCGATAAATTGACATGCATTTCGCTCAAGTAAAAATGTTCAAAGAAAGTTTTATACTCATTAAAAAACGGTGCATTTCCGTAATATTGCAAAATATTTTGCCAATGTTTTTTTTGCCAATCTCTATTTTCAATCTTCACATCGCAAATCAAACGGTTTTCTGATTTTCCAACCGGAATAGATAACCATAAAAGACCATTGGGCGTTTTAATTTTATTTCTATTTCGCCAATCCTCTTTTGTGTATTGAACATCATCGTAAAATACATACTCATCTACTTGCGAAATAATATCAAAATATCCTTTCCAAGGAATATAGTTTGACTGTGATGCTGCGACTTTTTTCATATCAACTCAATCCATAAGGAAAAGGCAGCAGTTCCATTTTCTTAAAATCCTTGTATCGTTCTTCATCTATCTCTTTATCGTACATTTTGCTCAAATCATCGCAATTTACCAAATCTATTAAGCGGCTTGCATATTTTTTTCCTTCATAAAAATCTAAAAAATGTTCAAAATTTTTCTCTACAATTTGTTCTCTGTGTTCTTTGTTGAGCAACAATTCTTCTATTCCCGTTTCTAGAGTCTGCACGCTCTCAAACGCATAAGGATAATCCGGAGCCAAATATTCATGGAAAGAAAAGGCTATATTGTCTTTATTTATTTTTACTGCAAAAGGAACTTTTAAACTCATTAAATCTATCATTGTAAAAGCGCTGCTAACAGGGAAGCTGTCTATAAATACATCTGCGCACTTGAAAAGCGTTTTGAAATTCGGATTGAAATTTAAAACCTTGATTCTATTTTTTACGGGAGAATTTTTAAAAATGGAGTCAAAAATTTTTTTATGCCTTGGTGTAAATTCGGTGATGAGTATGTGATGCAAGTTTTCATTCCTCTTCAACAGTCTCTCAATCATTTCCAAATATGGAGAGTCATCGTTTTCAAAAAATTTATAAGCCGCCGCTCCGCTAACAGTGCATAACGTGCCGGGCGGCAAAATTTCTTCGCGTAAATTTTCAGTGATTACAGGCAATTTTTCGTGCGGTAAATAACAAATCCAATTCATGTGTGTATTTTTAAAACCTCTGTATTTTTGCGTTATAAAAGCAACCGAAGGCATGCCTTCCAAAATTAAATGTGCAAAACTCATTCCTATGCTAAACTGATGAGAGCATATATCCGAATAAAAAATTTTGATTTTGGTTTTATTTTTCAGCAATGCCAAAAGCGCTGTGTTAAAAACATCGTTGTTGTGCATAAAAACAAAAATAGCCTTAGGTGCAAATTCCGTTATTTTATTAAACATTTTCAGCAAAGCTCTTTTATCATTCTCATAGCCAAAATTAACGCCATCCGCTTTGCAATGCTGTAAAATTTCCATCATCTTAACAGGAGCGCGGCGAAAGGTTCCATATCTTTTTGCCAAAAATAACTTGCTTTCATATTCCTCAGGAATGCTTTCAATAATATTCTTAATAACTTCCGTGTGTCCGCCAAAATCGTATAATTCTGTAGCTAAAAATGCTATTCTGTTATCTATAATTTTTTCTTCAAAATCCGGCAAATTAATTTTAAGAGCGTATTTTTCTATTTCTCTGTCTAAATAACGCATATCATTTTTTTGTTCTTTTGCAAAACGCCGTTCAAAATAATAAAGTCTCCCACAGAGATTTCTGTATATGGTTTTGAGAATTATTTTAACAAGTTTCATAATTCCGCCAAAAAGTTTCTTGCGAATTCTGTAATTTTATTTTGTGCTTCTTTGCTCATTCCATAAAAAAGCGGAAGCCTTACCAAAGTATTTGAAACATTATCGGTGTTTTCCATTGAACCTGCAACCCTGCCGTATTTTTTGCCGGCTGGTGATGAATGCAAGGGCACATAATGAAATATGCACATAATGCCCTTTGCTCTCATAAACTCTATGAATTTAGAACGAACTTTCAAAGAATTGAAACGCAAATAATACATATGAGCATTGTGTTTGCAATGCGCAGGTATAAATGGTCTTTTAACATCAAGGTCTTCAAAATTTTTGTGATAATCGTTCCACAATTCCATGCGTTGTCCATTTATTTTTTCTATATTTTGCAACTGCGGATATAAGTAAGCAGCGAGCATATCGCTTGGCAAATAAGAACTGCCCAAGCTAACCCATGTATACTTATCCACCTGCCCTCTGAAAAACTTGCTGCGGTCTGTTCCTTTTTCCAAAATTATTTCTGCTTGCTCAATATAGTCTTCGCGATTTATAAGCAATGCTCCGCCCTCTCCGCAAGATATATTTTTTGTTTCGTGAAAAGAATAACAACCCAAATCACCAAGATTACCGCATGGTTTTTCTCTATAATAACTGCCTAGAGCCTGTGCCGCATCTTCAACAACCGCTATTTTATATTTATTTGCAATTTCCCAAATACCACTCATTTCGCAAGAGACTCCGGCATAATGCACAGGAATTATAGCACGTGTTTTTTTTGTGATTGCCTGTTCAATTAAATTTTCATCCAAGTTCAAAGTGTCATTTTTAATATCCACAAACACTAGTTTTGCACCACGCAATGCAAATGCGCTTGCTGTGGAAGAGAAAGTGTAGCTTGGCAAAATCACTTCGTCTCCGGGTTCTATATTTAAAAGCAAGGCACTCATTTCCAAAGCAGCTGTGCAGGAATGCGTTAGCATTGCTTTTTTTGCTCCTGTTTGTTCCAAAATCTCATTGCACAATTTTGTGTACTTGCCGCCACCGCTTATATGCTTGGAGTCAATAGCATTTTTTATATGTTCAAACTCACTCCCCAAAAAAGGCGCTTCGTTAAAGTTAACGCAAATCGACATAAGCCTCTTTCTCAAAAGACTTTAGTAGCGTTTCTTTAACTTTTTCTTCATCTTCTATTTTTGATAGAACCGTTATCTGATCCAATCCGCACAGAGCTATATCTCCCTTGGGCGGAAGCACTTGCCAACTTTGTTTTTTGAGCTGTTTTTGCTTGCGTGTTATCATAAGCAAAAGTGCATCTTCCGGAAGTTCCAAATCACGTATAAAAGGACCTTGAGCATCTTCCGGACCTGGTAAATCTACGGTGAAGAGATCCATTTTTTCATCGGTATCCATGCTGCTCTTTGTGAAAAATTCAAGGCTATATGGAGGTTCCGGACGAGACGGGGTGGAGAGTTTTAGGAGCTTGGCTATTTTGCCAAGCGATGAACCTTGAAAACCAACCGAAAGCAACACCGCAAAAAATACCAAATTAAAAATTTCCATACCGCTCGCCATCCCTGCAGCAGCCGGATATGTGGCAAGCGAAATTGGCACTGCTCCTCTTAAACCTGCCCAAGCTATAAATAATCTGTCTCTAAAAGGAATTTTCATTCCAATTGTTCCCAAAAAAATTGCCGCAGGTCTTGCTATAAAAGAAAGGAAAAGGAACAATAGAATACCATTCAAAAATAATTTTCCACTCAAGTGCACGCTGTTTTCAAGCCAACTACTTGGCGAAACAAGCACTCCCAAGAGCACAAAAAGCAAAATATTAGCTATGGTAGAGACTGCAGAAGAAAAATGATAAACGCCTTGCTTGTGGACAAATTGTTTGTTGCCCATAACTATCCCTGCTGTAAAGGCAGCCAACATTCCGCTTGCATTGAACACTTCGGAAAAGCCGTAGGCAAACAAGGGAGTGCAAAGTAAAAGTATATGATAATAACCGCTTTCTTGCGGGGTTAGCTTGTTTATTAGCCATACCATGCACTTTGCTATAACAAATCCAAGGATGGGCGCTGATATGAATTTCCACAAGAACAAACCTGCAAAAGCACCATAACTCAAATCACCACCGGAAGTTAGAGCTTGTATTGCCACTACGGTCAGCAAAATTGCCATAGGGTCATTTGCGCCGCTTTCTATTTCTATAGTCGATTTTAATTTATCGTCAAGTGCTTGTTTGCTTAAAATTGAAAATATGGCGGCGGCATCGGTAGAGGATATTATCACAGATAGCAAAATAGCGACGTTTCTATCCCAGCCGAGGAGAAAATGCAAGCAAACGAATGTGAAAATTGCCGTTAATACAACGCCCCATGTGGCCAAACCTAGAGCCGGCAGTGCTACACTTTTTAAATTTTCTTTTTTTGTACAAAACCCACCGTGAAACAAAATAAGAACCAAAGCTAGGTTTGCTAGGTCGTTTGCCAGTTTCACGTTGTCAAAGTTCCAAAACTTTAGGCCATCGCTACCAAAAATAATTCCGGCAAACAAGGCTACTAAAATTACAGGAACGCTTTTTCTATCTAAATAGCTGGCAGATACTACAACAGCTAAAAGTATCAGAGGGATTGCCATGTAAAAAAGATTGGCAGAGATTTTAGTGGCTATGAAAAGGTCTAATATTTCTTGCATGGGGGTAATATAGTAAATTTAATCGGTATTTTCTATATTTCCTACAGGAAGGTAATGGGTATCCATGAAATTCGTTTTTATCTGTTTTTTATTGTTTACAAGCTGTATTCATAAGGCTCCTCGTTTGCAGCTTTCAGAGTCTTTGGACACTGTGAAGTGCGAAGCCGGTGAGTTTCGTGGTTTGGGAATGGGAAATAACAGAGAAGAGGCACTAAGCACAGCATATTCTGACTTGGCAAAGCAAATATATTCGTCTGTAATCGTTTCAACAAAGTATCTTCAAAAGCAAGTTTTAAACGGCAAAGAGAACATAAGCTCCGAGTATGAATCTGAACTTATTGTGAAATCTGCATTGTTGAATGCCCACGATGCTCGCATTTTGCATACTGAACGCGGCGCAAATAAAACCGGAGCAGTGCTTTGCATGAGCCGCGCAGATGCCGCTAAGGGTTTTACAAAACAGCAGCAACTGGCAGCAGATTCTTTGGCTTTGGTTTCTCATATTGTTGCCAACGTGGAAAATCCCAAGCGCAAAAATGAGGCTTGGCATAAAACGCAAATTTTTTGGAATGAAATTATGAGAATTCAAAATTTGCTAGAAGGCTGGGGTCTTGAAAAAGCAAATTATTTTGACTCGGCAAGTGAAGCTTATTTGAAAGCAAGGGAAAATTACAAAAATTATTGTCAAAATGCAAATTTTTTTTGGGAGCCGGAGCAGGAAAATGATTATTCGGCAATTGCGTTTTCCATACTGTCTAAAAATTTAAAAATAGAAAAATCTGCTTGCAGCACTTCCGGCGTTTTATTAAACTACAAAGGCAACAAACCTGACTGCGCTCGTAAATTTGGTGTGCATAGTTGTTCTTACCAGCCTTTGCTATCAATAGCTTCTTGCCAAGGGGCGGAGTATTTGCTTTTGAAAAATTCTATTGAAAACGCCCATCAAAAGCAGGAATTTGCTTTGGAAAAAATGCAGGAAAATTTTAGAACAGCAGATTTTTGGAAAGAATGGGAACAGGAAATTAGAGAATGGAGCTTGCAATGCGAATAGTTTTTTTTACAGCAATGTTTTTGCTGACTTTTTCTTTTGCCGAGCAGTTTGAGCGGCTTGCTTTGCCAAAAGAATTGCAAGGAAATATAATTCCAAATTTTTTTGTTCTTGCCGGCAATAACAAAGATGAGTTGTATAGAGATGATTTAAAAATAAATGCCAAAAAGGCCGGAGCAAAGCGCGTTGTGCTTTCATTCTTTGCCACCTATTGCGTTTCTTGCAGAGAAGGGTTCACTGTTTTGAAAAAAAATGCCAGTGAACTTGAAAAACAAGGGGTGCAAGTTTATTTGATAAACGTGGGAGAAGACATTCACGTTTATGGCAATAAAGTTAGTGAAATGGTTAAAAAACACGCAGGAAATTTTCCTTTTTATTTTGACCCCTATGGAAATTCTCTAGATAATTTTGGTTTTAAAGAAGAAATTGTCCTCCCTTTGACTTTAGTTTTAGATTCTGATTTGCGTGCTTTAGGCATTTTAGTTGGAAGTGCAGGGAAGGATTTTCCGCAAGTGTTGTGGGAGGAATTTTGAGAAAGATTTTTTTATCATTTTTATTTTTTTGCTCATTGACTTTTGCCACAGTGGAACAAACCATAGCTGTGTTGCCGTCTGAAAGCATTCAGGGTGCTCTTGATGATGAGAGATTGGATTTATTAACGGATAAAATACGCGAAGCGATGTTAGGGATTCTTTCAAGCAATGATTTTTTGTTAACCCAAGATGCTGTGATTAGGCGTTTGGGCGGCATAGATAATTATGTTAAAGAGTGCATAGAGAGTTCTTGTATTGTGGATTTGGGTAGAAAAGCGAATGTAGATTATGTTATGCAAGGTCAAGTTTCTCGCTTGGATGATAATTTGAGAATTAAAGTTGAATTGTATAGAGTGAGTAGCGGCGCTCTTTTAGGAACTTTGAATGATTTTTCGGCAAAAGACATTTATGAATTGCTTTCTGTTGTAAAAGAAAAAATTCCAAGCACATTTGCAAAAATATTTGTTCCTCCTCCTATTGAGGAAGTTGAAAAAATTGTTTTACCGGAACCTGTTTTGGATAGCATAAAAGTTCCGCAAGATGTACAGATTGAAGAGCGTTCTTTTGTATTTGAAAATAATTTTGAGGAAAAAAAGAAACCGTTAATAAGTAACACGACTTTAGGTTTGCTTATGGGTGGTTTGGGGTGGTTATTTATCAATTATGGCTTTGAAAAGAATAAGGAAATGAAAGATAAGCATGATTACTATCGTTCTTTGCCTTATGGAACAAGCGCTTCCAGGTATGATGAGGCTTGGGAGGATGTAAAAAAGAAAGAAACTCAAAGAAACATTTTATACGTTTTAGGTATAAGTTCTTTTGCTTTTGGAATTTATTTGTGGTTTTAAGACTTTTTGTTTTGGCACTTTTTTTGCTTTTGAGTTGTACGCAGGTGGAGCGGGATAATGCTTATGATCCGGGGAGTGAAAATTATGTTAGACCTTTAAGCTCCAGCTCCAGCTCGCTTGTGCAAAGTAGCTCTTCGGTTATGAGAAGCAGTTCTTCGGAAGAGGAAAAAGAAAAATTTATTGATGAGCGTGATGGGAAAAAATACAAGTATGTGCAAATAGGCGTTCAAACTTGGATGGCAGAAAATTTACAATATGAAATTTCAGGCACTAAATGCTATGATAATAATCTTGATAACTGTAAAATTTTTGGTATGCTTTACGATTGGAACACAGCAAAGACTGTTTGCCCATCAGGTTGGTATTTGCCAAATGATACGGAATGGAATGTGTTGAGAGATTTTGTTGGCAGTAACGCCGGAACTAAATTAAAAGCAGATAGCGATCTTTGGATTTCCGGTAAAGGAACGGATGACTTTGGTTTTACTGCTTTGCCGGGCGGACATTATAAAGGTAATTTTGCAGAAATAGGAGTAGTAGCTGGTTTTTGGAGCGCAACTGCAGGATCCCAATCCGGTTCTGCTCATTTTCGTTTTTTTAAGTATAATAATGCATCATTAAACCTAGATGGTTTTTGGGTAAATAATAGCTTGGCTTACGTTCGTTGCTTAAAAGATTGTGGCGGTGCAAATCAGATATGCGAAGATGGTATTATTAAAACAAAGTGCGGTACAAGCGATGATTATTACGACCCTGAAACGCAATTCTGCAATAGCAACATTGTTTATAAAAAATGTGATGGCGAAGTGTATAATCCCGCAGCAAATAAATGCGAAGATGATGTTTTGCTTGATAAATGCGGAGATGGTTTTTTCAACCCAGAAACGCAATTCTGCGATAGCGATGAAATTTACGAAAAATGCGATGGCGAAGTGTATAATTCCACAGCAAATAAATGCGAAGATAATATTTTGCTTGATAAATGTGGAGATGGTTTTTTCAACCCAGAAACGCATTTTTGCGATAGCAACATTATTAATGAATTTTGCAACGGCAAAACCTACGCTGCTACAACTCAAAAATGCGAGGATGATGTTTTGCTCACCAAATGTGGAGATGATTTTTTCAACCCCGCAACGCACTTTTGCAACACCTTAATTATTTACGAAAAATGCAATGGTGAAACGTATACTCCTTCGACTCGAAAATGCGAAGATGATATTTTGCTTACCGGATGTGGAAGTAATTTTTTTAACCCAGCAACACATTTTTGCGGTAGTAATATTATTTACGAATTATGCAATGGACAAGCATATAGCAACCCTGCAAGTAGAAAATGTGAGGAAGGTGTTGTAAAAGATTTGTGCTGGCACAATTCTTATTATGATTCTACAAAAGAATTTTGTACCGGTGGGCAAATTTATTTGTTATGCAACAATAAAAAATACGATCCCACAAAATTACAATGCGAAGGCAATACATTTCAAAAAAAATGCGGCGAAGTTTGGTACGATACTTATTCAAAATATTGTATAGACAACAACCTAATAGATAAGGAAGAATTTATCGATGAACGTGATGGTAAAAAATATAAATACGTAGAAATAGGCACTCAAACTTGGATGGCAGAAAATTTAAATTTTGATGCGGATGGTAGCCGGTGTTACAATTATGAATCTAAAAATTGCGAGAAATACGGAAGACTCTATAATTGGGCAACTGCAATGGGTTACCCAAATAAATATAATACTGAACTTTTTGGAATACCTTTAATTACAATTCCGGATATATGCCCTGAAGGTTGGCGCATACCAAACATAACAGAATGGACAGTGCTGATAAACTATGTTGGTGGTAATAGCACCGCAGGTGAAAAATTAAAAACAGTTGACCATTGGAGAGAGAATTATGATGGCACAGACGAATTTGGTTTCTCTGCTTTGCCGGGTGGTTCTAGTTCTAATGATGTTGATATTAGAGCCTTTTTTTGGACTGCTACGGAATTTAGTGCTACTAGCTCTAGATATATACCCATGGAAACAGGAGCAGCAAATACAGGTAATTCATCATCAAAAACATTCACCTATTCCGTTCGTTGCATCAAAAACACTCTCCCTTCCCCTTAAACGCAAAACCGCATTTTCTATATTACACAACATGTCAAAAAAAAGGTTTCTTGAAAAACCTAAAGGAGAAAATACATGAACAGGAAACTTGTTCTAATTACGGCTACTTCTATAGCCTTGGCATTCATGGTTTCTTGCGGAGGCAAAAAACCAATCGCTGTGACAGAGATTACCGGCGACCAAGAAGTGACTTCCATTCGCAATGAGCTGCAGGAATTATGCAACAAGGAATTTATAGAAAAGAATTTTTGCGGCATAGGGCAAGGCAAATCCAATTCCGAATCTATGGCCTCCCAGGTTGCAACCGTTCAGGCAAGGGAAAATTTAGCAGCGTCCGTGCAAACTGCAATTGAGGCAAGAGCCAAAACCTTTGGCATGAACGACCCTAACGGCAATGCTCTAGAAGGTGCGGCTATGCGTGCCATAGCGAATGTGTCTCAAGAAATAACAGATGTTCGTACGCAGAAAGTGCGCACTATGTATAACGAAAAGGAAAAGCAGTACACAATTTATATGCTGCTGACATCCGACCGTAATGCTGCCTTGGAACTTGCAAAGCAAAAATTACGTGCAAACGAAGAGCTGGCGCAAATACATCGCACCCTCAACCTCGACGCCAATGTAGACCGCATACTTGACTAACTTGCATTCAATAGCTCCACCTGCAAATCAAATAGAGCGGGATGGAGTAGACTTTGTTTGTATAATTGATTTTCTTCGTTGAAATTTTTATTGAAAAAATCGGCTTATAGCGAGTTATGTAGCTTGAAAGGCTTTTTGCTTGTGTTTTAAAATCAGATTTTACTTCCAATGGAATTGCGCTTCCTTTATCCAATAAAAATTCGACTTCCGCCGAACTGTTTTTTGCATTCCAATAAAAAACTTGCTGACCGGAGGCTCTTAACTCCTGCAAAACGAATTGCTCCACCAGCGCACCGTTAAAAAATGAGAATAAATCCCTATCGGATTTGAGTAAGGTTTTTTCGTCTAAATTGTATTTAGCCCCTAAAATGCCTACATCGTGCATGTAAAGTTTGAAAGTCCCGCTTTCGTAATAGTCTTTTACTGCGTAAACCAACTGGTGTTCTTCTAACCATTTAAGAGCTTCTTCGTAAGTTGAGCTACGTGCTGCAGATTTTTCACCGGTGTTGATTTTACTGTAAATGAATTTTTTATTTCCCTTAACCAACTGCTCTGGAATGGAATTCCACAGATAGCTGACCTTTGAAGCAGAATTTGCATGTTTTATAAAACCAAGTTCACAATTTTTAATGAGTTCTTTTTGTGTTTTTCGGACCTTGTCAAGATTTTTTGTATTTAAAAAAACTTGCACTGCTTGTGGCATACCGCCTATGAAAAAATACAATTTCAGCATTTCTTCAAATTCTTTATTGTGCATGGCTATGCTCTTAAAGTCATTTGAGCCAGCCAGCTCATGCAATTCTTCCTTGCCCAAAGCTTTTAGAAATTCAAAAAAACTCATAGGTTTTTGCTGTAAAAACATGTCCATATTCGCAATATAGTAAAATGACTATTCACTTCCTAACCGCTATAGCCTGGCTTCCATCTGATGGGCGAATTTGATAAACACCGCTGGCTACATAGCGAGCATTCCAAATAAATTGGTTACGGCTGTTTCTGTAAAGGGTTGTGATATGCCTGCCTTGAACATTAATAACCGCCAAACTTTCTGCTTTGCAGGATTGAGAAGGCGTAAAGAAAAACAAATCGTTTGCCCTGTTTACAAATAGCGAAGCGGGGCCACGCGATACTATTTTTTGAGGAGCAACAAAAGTTTGGGTGTAGCTATAAACCGCTATGCTATCAACTTTTATATCCACGCTTTGCCCGGGCACTTGGTTTACAAATTCAATGGCTCGAACCTTAGAAACATCTAATTCTTTGCTGGGAGAAAAAGCCGGGCTAACGGTGCTAAAGTCTACCCAATACTCACCTTGCCCCTTTCCTAAAATAGCTTTACCGTGATAAGCGTAGTTGGTAATATCATCTTGTACCAAATTAAACCGAACTACCATGCCTTCGGGCAGATCCATAACCAAGCGAATTCCATGCGCCTCATCCAAAAGGAATGTAGCAGGAAAAGTGCCTTTCAAGCCGCTATAAGCATAATCTAAAACATCGTTTGCGCGAGTATCAAGCGTGGTTCGAACAGAAGCGCTAAAATTTATGGGCATGGAAGCCTCAGAATTGCCGCCCTCGCCTTTATCGTTGTACGTTATCCAACTGAGGTCACTTGCTTGCAATACGGTTTCTTTATCGGGTTTGTAAAGTGATGTGGGAACTGTTCCGGAATCTGCTGCGGGGCTTAGGTTTTTTGCTGAAGCAAGCGCAAGCATTAAAATAAAATCGCCTTGCCCGGCCACCGTGCTTTCTTGAATCATAAAGTCATCTGCGTTATCGTAGAACACGCCGGCAGAGGTATTGAATTCTTCGAAGGGGCTGTTTGCCGGAACGGTAAAATATTGCCGCATTTCATTGTGGGTTTTTACATCGCCCGGCCCTTCGGATAAAGCACCCACAGGAAAAGCTTCGGTTAAACGATAAATGCCGTTGTAAATATTGCGGATGCTATAGGGTAAATCGGCGGAAGCAACCATGGCTATGCCCCAGTTATTGCGACCAAATGTATAATCCAAAACGCTAAGGAAAGGAGTGGTTAATTCTTCAGCTCCTTGCAAGCGTTGTGCTCGAAAATGAGCATTTGCCATGCCTATCCAGCGATGCAAACTGGCCCATATATATTCACCCGGAAGGTTCCAAACATTATCTCGCTCATAACGCCCAATTTCCGTTAGCAAACGGGCCTTTGCAGCTTCATCCCATTCCGCCAAGCGATGGTTTGCAAATGCGTTCCAACTTCCCCAGCTTACTTCGTAGGCTGCGGGTGGCGCATAAGCTTGCCCTTGTTCAAGGTAGCTTTGTTCTTGAGTTAGGCGGTAAAGTTCTGCCGATGCAAGCGCCATGTTATCTGTATCGGTTTGGTCGAAGTAGAAGTCGTTGGTTTGGTCGCGTTCAAATGCGGAGGCTTGGGTATCACTTTGCCTTGCGCGGGCATAAATTGCTTTTGCTCTTTCTTCGTAAAGAGCGGCAGCTTCTGCATCTAGCGTTTTAAATACTTGCGCTCCCAAAGCCAAAGCGGCGGCGGCACTTCCCATATGTACACGAGATAAAGCGCAGAGCGCGGGCCTTTTGCCATCGAGTGCATCCATATTTGGCATGCGCCATCCTTGCCTGTGATCCTCTCCGTCTCCTACCTGTATTACAAAAGTATTTTCATCGGGGAATGTTTTTGCCAAATAATCCAGGCTGTGCTTGGCTTCGTCCAAGATATCCGGCAAATCGGAATAGCTTTGAACCTTAACAAAAAGGGCAGGATTTTCCTGATATGCCGTTAACAAGTGCCAAGCGAGGTATGCTTCATTCAAAGTAAATTTTATATAATCGCCGGCATCGTAATGGCCGCCTTGCATGTCCACCGTTCTGCGTGGAACAGCCTCTTCCCAAGCTCCTTGCAACCAATCACCTTTGACATTGTACACAATTGCTGCGCTATCTCCCAAGTGCGAGGGCTTACGCAGGCGGGCTTGCCCGCCGCTGCGCATAGCGCGTAAATGCATTAATGCTTGCGTGGCAAACAGTGAGTAGGGATCTTCGCGAATAAGCACTTGCTGTGTTTGCGCACCAGCCAATTCCAATGTATAAGTTCCCGTTTCTTTTAGTGCACTAAAGTCGATTATATAGGTATATGCTTGAGCAACGTAAACATCATCGCCCGGCTTGCCTACTGAAAGCTTGCCGCTCAAAATCTCAGCACCGCTGCTTTTCAAACTCCAACTTTCGCCTGCAATATCGGTATCGGAAAGAACCACTGCCGTTTTAACACGCTCCGGTGTATAACCCGCCTGATTTACACGAACCCAAACGTTAGCTTGGGCAGCAAGAGAAAAAAACATAATTGCCATTATAAGTTTTGCCATTGCTTAATAATGTAGAAAAATCTACATTATATACAATATAGCAGTTGCTGAGGAATTTATGGAAGCGAATAAAGGCAAAAGAGATTTTTTTATCAGTTACAATAAAGCTGACAAGCAGCGGGCAGAATGGATTGCGGCTGTATTGGAACAAAATGGCTATTCTTGTTATATTCAAGCATGGGATTTCCGTCCGGGCGGTAATTTTGTATTGGATATGCAAAAGGCTTTAACTAAATCTGAAAGGCTTATAGCAGTATTGTCTCAAAATTATCTTGATTCAAAATATTGCCAACCAGAGTTGGCAGCGGCATTTACGAAAGACCCAAATAGCGAAAAGCGAACACTCATACCCGTAAGAGTATCTGACGTTGAGCCTGAAGGGTTACTTGCCGGCATTGTTTATATTGATTTGTTTGATGTAGAAGAAAAGATCGCAGAAGAACGCCTTTTAAATGGCGTTGCTAAAGGAGATGTTCCCCGCCACCGTCCTTCTTACTCAGAAACCCCTAAAGCTCAATTTCCCGGCAGCCTGCCGTTTAACAATTTGCCATTTGTTCGGAATAAGTATTTTACAGGAAGAGACAGTATTTTCAAAGATATTTGCGCCGGATTCGAGAGCAGCAATGTTACTTCACGGACACAGGTCATTACAGGAATGGGGGGATTTGGTAAAACTCAAACTGCGTTGGAATATGCATACAAATATGCACACAAATATGATTATATTTGGTGGGTTCATGCTGAAACAGAAGCTACCGTGCTAATGTCATATAAAAAATTTGCCGTAAGAATGAAACTATTGAATGAAGAGCAGCAAAATAATGAATTGATTATTGAAACGGTTTTAAGTTGGATGAATTCTAACAG
>JAITUM010000118.1 GCA_031286305.1 Candidatus Fibrimonadaceae bacterium
ATTTGCTATATTATCTCATTATGGCGGAACTTTTTGTCAATAATGGCTTATCAGCAGGCGTGTTTTTTTTTCTTATTGCATATACATCAAACACCCAAAACCTTAAGTTGACACCATTGCCCCCCCCCCCCCCCCCCCCCTATGAACTTTTCATATCGGCGCGCTTGGGACATGGGACAAGCGGTATGTAGAGCTACATTGGTTGGGATATGAAGTATGCACAAAATCATGTCCCTTGTCCCAAACAACGTCGCTTTGCATACCGCTTGTCCCATGTCCCAACGTTGCTATACAACGTTGCAACATTGCGCATGCGTTGACCCTGGGGCAAAAAACTCCTTCATCACTCTGCAAACTTTGCGGAGTTCTTTTTCTGAGATTATATAAGGGGGCATTGTATATACAACGTTTAAAAAGGGGCGCAGCCACACTCCCCTTTCGGCGGCAAATTCCTGAATGCCTTTGTGGTCTTTTTCGCTTAAAGTCTCAATAACCCCGCAAGCCCCAAGCACTCGCGTTTCCTTAACTCCCCTAGCCTCAAAATTCAAAAGCTCTTCTTCTAAAATCTCATTTATGCGGGCGATTTTTTGCAAATAATTTTCGCGCTCAAAAATTTCCAAAGAAGCTAAAGCCGCAGAACATGCAAGCGCATTCCCCATAAATGTTGGCCCGTGCATAAAAGCCTTTTCGCTTTCCCCTAAAAAAGAATTGTAAACATGAGTGCTCGCAAGAGTTGCAGACAAACCCAAGTAGCCACCGGTCAAAGCCTTGCCCAAAACCATAATATCCGGCTGAACACCTGCCTGCTCGCAAGCAAACATGGTTCCGGTGCGCCCAAAACCCGTTGCAATTTCATCTGCTATAAACAACACATTGTACTTTTTGCAAAGCGCAATTGCTCCTTTTAAAAATTCCGGCGAATAAAAATTAAAACCACCGGCTCCCTGCAAAAGCGGCTCGCAAGCAAAAGCGGCAATTTCTTTGGAATGCTCTTTGAACAAACTTTCCATTTCATTTAAATTCGGATTGATAAAAAATTGTTTTGGCAAAAAACCTTTGAACAAATGATGCATTCCTTCTTCGGGGTCGCCAATGGACATTACACCGGTTGTATCACCATGATAACCCTTGTACAAAGCAGCAAATTTATACTTGCCCTCTACCCCATTGTTTTTCCAAAACTGCACCGCCATTTTCATAGCGACTTCCATTCCAACAGAACCAGAATCTGCAAAAAAAACATGGTTCAAACCTTGAGTTTTGCTAACAAGTTTCTCTGCCAATCTTTCTGCCGGTTCATGGGTTAAGCCACCAAGCATAACATGCGAAAATTTTTGCATTTGCTCCTGCAAAGCGGCATTTATTTCTTTGTTGTTATAACCATGAATTGCACACCACCAACTGGAAATTGCGTCTATGAGCTCTTGCCCGTTTTCTAAACAAAGCTTTACACCCTCTGCCCTTGCAACTTTCAGCGGCAGCGGCATTGTTTGCATTTGAGCATAAGGAAACCAGAGGCAAGACATGCTAAAATTTTTCTCTCATTTTAAGCCGTAAATATTTTGCATCTATCTCGCCATTGACCTTTTCGTACTCTGCAACATCAAAAGGTTCCAAAATTTGCGAACTGACTTTTTGAATGGTTTTAGAGTTTTTTCTTTTTTCCCAAGAACCAACCGTTTCGTGCAAAACAATTGGCAAAATAGTGGTTTTTAATTCAGTAGCCATTCTAAAAGCTCCATTTCTCCACTCGCTCATTTCACCGGTCTTGCTCCTTGTGCCTTCCGGAAAAATCACAATCTTTGGAGGTTTATCCGCAGAATAGTTGCTTATTTTATCCATAAAATTTTGCGCTGCTCCCGCAGCTCGCCTTTTGACAAATATACAGCCTATCTTTTTCATCCAATAAGATAAAACAGGAATGCGCGATAATTCTATTTTTGCCAAAAAACCAAGAGACCTTTGCGCAGAAATCAGCACAACAGGAATATCTGCAAAAGAATTATGATTTGCAATAACAATAACAGGACGAGTCCAATCTACCTTTGCCAAATTCTCTCGCCCTTTCACATCTAAATCTATGCGCAAAACCCGCAAACAATACTTTGCCCATAATAAAAGCGTTTCACTCAACCATGCTTCTATAGCGCTGCTCATAAAAAGTTTTCGGAAAAAATAAATAGGCATTTGCCTGAGCATATAAAGCACAACTCTAGCTGTTACAATAGTTCTAAATAACAAAACCGGCATTCTTATTCCTTTGCTAAACTTCTTTTCGCGGCAATATTTCAAAAAACGAGACTCTTTAAAATTTTCAAGTTTGCCTTTAAAATATCGTTGTTTACAATATAAAAAAAACAAATGCGCCTCTGCTCTTGTGACTCCAACATAAAAAAGCCGTTTTTCTTCGCCCAGCTGCTTTCTTTTTTCCTTGTAATTTTTCGGCAATTCTCCGGGGCTTAATTTTTCTGCAAGCCCGCAATAAAAAACAACCGGATATTGCAAGCCTTTGGAACTGTGAATGGTCTCTATATGCACTCCCTCAATTCCTTTTTCTTTGAGGGCAAGCTCATAATATTCGCATTGGCGATTGTAGCGCGAAAGCAAAGCAAAGTCGCTCCACTCCATGGAATATTCGTCTTTCAAAAACTTAATCTCATAAACCAGCCTCAGAATTTCTTCTTCCGCAGTTTGCGAAACCCAAACTTCAGGTTTTCTGTTTTCTTTGAAAAGCGGATATGGGCGCAAAGCACCTGCTCTCAAATTTTTCCTGAAAGCGAGTGGCTTATCTGTAAAAATTCTGTTTGCCGTTTCTAAAATATTGGCTGTGCTACGGTAGTTCCATTCAAGTTTTAAAACCTTGCAATTGGGAAAATCTTTTTGAAATCTCAAAATATTACCTATGTCCGCACCGCGGAACCCATAAATAGCCTGGTCGTCATCGCCCACAGCAAAAAGACTTTTGCCCTCGCCCAAAATTGCACGCACAAGCCTGTATTGCGAGGGGTTAATATCCTGATATTCATCTATTAAAATTTCATCCCAAAGATTTTGGCAAAACTGCCGAACCTCACTGAACTCCGATAATAAACGAATTGAAAGCCAAATCAAATCTTCAAAAACAATTGCTGCGCTGTTTAAAACACCTGCCTGTAATTTTTCCAACTTGTCTTTTTTAATTTTTATTTCCGGGCAAAAAAGATTTTCCCTCTCAATTGAACCGGCTTTCAAACCCTGTTCAACCAAAGATTCTTGCCAATCAAAATCGCTTTGCTCCGTAGGTATCGGAGCTTTAACAAATCCAATTCTCTTCCAGTTTTCAACACCGCCGATTTTCATTCTCAAAATCCTAAGCGCAAGCGAATGGAATGTGCAGAGCAAGGCCTCAGAATCGGGAGCGAGTTCCTTTACTCTCTCATCCATTTCTGCGGCGGCTTTTGCTGTAAATGTAAGTGCTAAAATTTTTGACGATTCCACTCCTTGCCCAATTCTGTATAAAATTCTCTTTGTTAAAACAGAAGTTTTCCCGGAGCCGGCTCCCGCCAAAATAAGCAAAGGTCCTTCGCTTGCATGGGAATGCAAAACGGCCTGCCTTTGCTCTGAATTCAAACCCTTAAGGAGCGACATACAACCTCTGCTTTACTTCTCTCTGAAATCAAAAATCAAGGGCAAATTTTCAGAGGTGTAGCTAGGGGGTAGGGGGGGTGCTCTTGTTATTTCAACCGCTCGCGTTGCAAGCCTGTCCCATACTCTGTTCCCTGAAGATGAACGCAAAACAACCTCTTTTATTTCGCCGTTTCGGCCTATTATAAACTGCACGGAAGACCTTGTTCCTCTGGAAATTTCGGTGCCGGAAGGCGGGTTGAAGTTTTGATATATAATTCTCACAAGCCTGTCTAAATACGCTTTTAACTCAGGATCCATTGTTATGTTGCCAACAGTTCTGAGAGCCGGCATTTCCATATCTCTGCTCCTGATGTCTGAGGGCAAATCCATTGGCATTTCCATTGAAGGCGCAGGAGGAGTTGGTTCTGCCGGAACAGGCACGGGAACAGGTCTGGGTGCCGGTGCGGGAGTAGGCACTGGCGTTGGCGTTGGTTTGGGTGTTGGCGCAGGTGCAGGCACAGGCGTGGGTGGTGTGGGGGTTGGTCTAGGTCTGGTTCTAGGAGTTGGAGTTGGGGGGGCGGGGGGTGGGGGTGGTGCCACGCTTATCATTTCAAAAAAAGGTATGGGCGGCGGAGTTTCTTTTGCAGGTTTTATCAACATTGCCACAATCATGATGGCTAAAATGGAAATATGGAATAAAAACGATACGGATACTATGGTAAAAAAATCGCCTTTTTCCTCATAAAGACTAAGATGCATTAGAAGCTCCCGCTCAGCGCAATACGATGTTCGCTGCCCATACCTTCAATTAACATGCTATAACTATAATCCAAAACAAAATTCAAATATCTGTAACCCGCACCGGCAGAAAACAAACGATAATATCCCGCCTTGACCGCATCTTCGTTGCTATCAAAAGCCGAGCGAGCATAACGAACCACATCAATAAGCTCTCTCTGCATACCCGCTCTCAAAAGTATAGGTTCTGCAAAGCGATATTCCAATCCAAGCTTCCCTATCGCAGGCGAATAACGCGGAGCGGAACACTCAAAAAGCCAAGTGAAATCCTGGTTCGAGCGCCAAAACGCACTGGCTGCCAACTCGGAAGCAAGCGCAAATCCATTAGCTCCACCTTTTACATAAGGGCGAATTTGCTGACCAAAGTGCCGCCCCATCAACCCAAAACCATAACGCGCCGAACCAAAATTCCATAAGAAACCCCAATCCATTGCAAGCCCCATTCCAGCCTGCGGCTCCCTGCCGTCTTCCGAATGTTCCGATAAGCGTTCCCATAAATATCTGCCCGTTATGCCAAAAGAAAAATTAGTCAAGGGGAATGCTGCGGTTACAGCATAGTATTGTGCAACAGGATAGCTGGCTATATCTTGCCTCTCGCCTTCTTCGTTATAATGCTGAACTTGACCGTGGCTCAAAACACCGTAAGTGTGCTGCATTCTTCCTGCGGTTTCGCCTATGGAAAGCGGGTGTGAAAAAACCGCAATTCCCTGGTCTTTTGCCAAATCTCCGCCCTGCCATGAAATGCCCGCTCCCAAACCATCGCCTTGCAACAAAGCCGGGTTCATCAGAGCCGCTCCAAAGTCTTGCGAAGGGAATGCCGAACCTGCTCCTTCAAAGGAAACCGTGCGCGGGCTTTGCAAAAGCATAGACCACCCAAAAACGGTCAAGCCCTCGTTTTCTTTGCCAAAATAAGCATGAGAAAATACAAAGAGCAGAAGCATGTATAGCGTTACAATGCGCATCTCATTCCTTCAAGCTTATTTTCCCATCTTCGCTTATAAAAAGTTTAGTTTCCGGAATATCCAGCTCTGTTAGTTCTTTAATTCTTTTTATGCAAGCGCCTGTGGAGTCCAAAAAGGGGCGACGAGCGCCTCTTTCGCCTTTTTGAATTGCAGAAAATATTTCGCCTTCAAGAAAATTACCTTTTCTATCCGTCTTTATTTTTACTATTGGTGCATAACCCGCCTGACCGGAAATGCTTATGCCTGCATTGGTGGCAAAATTTCCCAAACTGTAAGCAATGAATTTCCCTTTGTAGATGTCAATAGCTCTAGGAACGTGCGGGCCATGCCCAAACACCATATCCGCTCCGGCATCTATGGCAAGGCGCGCAAACTCATAAGGGTTGCCGCGGTTTTCGCTATGGAATATTTCCGTTTTGCGCGTAACGCGCGAAGCACCATCACCGCCCTCAGTGCCTATGTGCATGCTGACTATAACTATATCCGATTTTGCCTTTAATTCAGAAATCAAGCGTTTTGCTTTTAGCGAATCGTGAAAGCGCACCGTTGCCGTATTTGGAGCAAATGCTACAAACCCATAACGAATGCCATCCTTTTCAAGAACATAAGTTTCTGCTATGCCTTCAAGCCCGGCAAATCCAATCTTAGCCTCTTTGAGCACTCGCACGGTAGCGGTGCGCCCCGGTGCGCCAAAATCTCCAACGTGGTTGTTTGCAATAGACAAAAAGTTAAACCCCGCATCAACAAAATGCTTAACATATCTCTCCGGCATCCTAAAATTGAAGCAAAGGCTTGGGTTCGAGCATTTTTTGGGAGTTCCGCCGGAGTCAAGAAAAACTCCTTCCAAATTTCCAACGGTTATATCTGCGCTTTGCAAAATCTCCTTCACGCTTTCAAATGAAAGTGCTCCATCTTGCGGTGGAAGCGAGGTTGCATCTTCGGGCCAGTTCAGCCCCAGCATAATATCACCCACAGCCGCAAAGGAAATAGTATCTTTAGCGGCTACGTAAGTAACCAACAACAGGCATAAAATGATTTTTTTCATGGTAGGGGTAATATAGAAATATAAGCTTATCCTGCAAGGTCTTGCACTAGTTTTTAGATTTTCTATAGGGGAAGCCTCCCCTTCGCTCCAACCGCCGTTGGCGTTTTCCGCTAACCCCTCTGCGGGAACACCCTTTCCGCTTTACATTTCGCTGGTGAACCGTGCGAAGCGCGGGTAGCACCCCGCAACGTCCCGGGCAAGATTACTACATTATATACAATATAGCGGTTGCTGAGGAATTTATGGAAACGAATAAAGGCAAAAGAGATTTTTTTATCAGTTACAATAAAGCTGACAAGCAGCGGGCAGAATGGACTGCGGGCGTATTGGAGCAAAATGGTTACTCTTGTTATATTCAAGCATGGGATTTCCGTCCGGGCGGTAATTTTGTATTGGATATGCAAAAGGCTTTAACTAAATCTGAAAGGTTTATAGCAGTATTGTCTCAAAATTATCTTGATTCAATGTATTGCCAACCAGAGTTGGCAGCGGCATTTACGAAAGATCCAAATAGTGAAAAGAGAACACTCATACCCGTAAGAGTGTCTGATGTTGAACCAAAAGGATTGCTTGCTGGTGTTGTTTATATTGATTTGTTTGGTGTAGAAGAAAAGGTCGCAGAAGAGCGCCTTCTAAATGGTGTTGATAAAAAAGATATTCCCCGCCACCGTCCTTCTTATCCGGGAGCCCCTAAAGCTCAATTTCCCGGCAACTTGCCATTTAACAATTTGCCATTTGTTCGGAATAAGTATTTTACAGGCAGAGACAGTATTTTCAAAGATATTTGCGCCGGATTCGAGAGCAGCAATGTCACTTCACAGGCACAGGTCATTACAGGAATGGGAGGATTTGGTAAAACTCAAACTGCATTGGAATATGCATACAGGTATGCACACAAATATGATTATATTTGGTGGGTTCATGCAGAAACAGAGGCTACCATGCTAATGTCATATAAAAAATTTGCTGTAAAAATGAAACTATTAGATAAAGAGCAGCAAGATAATGAATTGATTGTTGAAACTGTTTTAAGTTGGATGAGCTCTCACGGTAAATGGCTATTTATTTATGACAACGCCGATAACATTGCCGGAAATACGACTTGGCTGCCAAAAAATAATCACGAAAACATTTTAATAACTACGAGAAACGCGCATAATGATATTGGAAATGTAATTTGTGTAGATGTTTTAAAAGAAGAAGAGGCTATTGACTTTTTAGAAAAACGCACGGGAGTCAAAGATTCCTCAAATGCTTCAAAACTAGCAGACAGTTTAGGACATTTTCCTTTAGCGTTAGAGCAAGCGGCCACCTACATTAAAACCAACAAGATTACATATACTGAGTATTTGTCTTTGTTTAAAGATTATGGACTTAAGGTATTGGAAAAAATTGATAGAGTGACTAACTATGAAAGCTCAGTTGCCGCAACTCTAGAAATATCTATTAAAAAGATAGAGCAAGAAGCTTCCTTGCAGTTGTTGTATTTGTGTTCCTATATGGCACCGGAAAATATTAATGAAACTTTGTTTAGTGAAAGTTCAGATTTGCTTCCATCACCATTGAAAGAAATGATGGCAG
>JAITUM010000141.1 GCA_031286305.1 Candidatus Fibrimonadaceae bacterium
GGGGCAGCGACGTAGTTAAAAGACTTGGCTAATTGAGAATTATAGAATTGAGAATGGAGAATACCCTTTCCGCTTTGCATTTCTCTGGTAATAGGTGCGGAGTTATCCGCAGAAGCAAATATATTTGCACAGTTAAACACTTGGTGCTGCATTATTCTCAATTCACAATTCTCCACTCTCAAATAAACCACCAGTTTTGCCATGTTAAAATAATCTCAACTAAACCGCCAGTTTTGCCATGTTAAAATAATCTCAACTAAACCACCAGCTTTGCCATGTTAATTAAACCACTAGCTTTGCCAGGTAGAAACGCCAAATCACATCGCTCGTCTCCAAGCGTCTGTGTGCCTGCCTCCGGCTCTCCTAAGAACTCTAGTAACCTCCGGGAAGGTTGAGCCTTCACCCAAAGCTGCAGACCAATCCATTGGAGTGTAGCCATCTCTATCTAAGGGATTAATTTCAACTTTTTTGGAAATCAAATATTCAACAACAAGCCTTCTGCCTTCTTTTGAAGCCTCATGAAGTGGGGTTAAACCTTCCAAGCTCTTTGCATTGGGGTTTGCACCGTTTTCAACAAGGAGTTGAACATTTCTGAGCGCACCAAAACGGGATGCCAAGTGCAAAGAAGCACCTATGCTGCGTAGCTCCGGATCTTTTCTCTTTTGAGCTTCCACAAGCATTCTGAAAACTCCATAATCCGTGGTGTCTTCACGAGTGGCTGCATCTTCCAACGCTGTTAAACCAAGCTGACTGCTTTTAATGCCAATTTCCGCATCACGGTCCAAAAGGTATTTTACAACGACTTCGTTCCTTCTATTCACAACCGTAGCAAGGGCCGTATTGCCTCTAGCGTTTTGCTGGTTCAGATAGTCGTTATTGGAGGCTCTCAGAAACAGAGTCATGTTTGCGGTGTCACCTTTTAGTGCCAAGGCAACAAACTGATCAATGTTAACCTGAACAGGCGGCTCCATTCGGGCAAAATGTCTTCTTATGGATTCCGGGTTTGTAGGATCTAATTGCTCTTTGCCGCAAGCCATGAAAGCCATTGCGCACAAACCAATAATGATTAGCCGTTTTAACATAAATACCTCAAAAAAAACTTTCAATTTTATTTGTATATAATATACATTATTTTTTTTCAATTGAAACATTTTTCCATTGAAAAAAGCAACTTTTCTCCCCTGTATGGCAAGCTACCCCCTTTCCTTGGGGCAAAACCTTGAATAAAAGGCAGTCCGAGTCGCAATCCGGCGACCAACTTACAACTTTTAGGTAGTTTCCACTGGTGGCTCCCTTGTGCCAAAGCTCTTCTCTGCTACGGCTCCAAAACACCATTTCACCCTTTTCCAGCGTTAATTTTAACGCTTCTTCGTTCATCCAGGCAAGCATAAGCACTGTGCCGTCTTCTGCATGTTGAACAATGGCAGGTCTCATTTTCTCACCTGCCCGCTGCCCTTTAGCAACCACTTATAACTGCACAAACTCTCCACGCCCATAGGTCCTCTTGCATGCAGTTTGTCTGTAGAAATGCCAACTTCGGCTCCCAAGCCGTATTGACCGCCATCTGCAAAGCGGGTGCTTGCATTTAGCATAACGCTTGAGCTATCCACATTGTTTGCAAAGAATTCCAAAGCTTCTGCATCTTCTGCGACTATTGCCTCCGTGTGGTGGCTGCCGTTTTTCTCAATATGCTCGCAGGCTTCTTGAACATTGCTCACAAAACACACGGAAATCTGCAAATCCAAGTACTCTATTCCGCACTTGTCATAATGAAACTCCACGCCCGCTTCCTTCAAAGGTTTTAGAACTAGCTCCACAGACTCCTTTGGCAAATCTTTGTGAAAGAGCACGGTTTCTGCGGCATTGCATACGCTTGGGCGCTGAACCTTTGCATTGTATAAAATCTCGGCAGCTTTGTTCAAATCTGCGCTTTTATCCACATAAACATGGCAAATTCCGTTAAAGTGCTTTATCACAGGAATTTTTGACTGTTCGCTCACCGCCCTGATTAAACCTTCGCCGCCGCGAGGAATAACCAAGTCTAAGCAATCGCTTTTTAGCAAGCAGGCAAGCAAGTCGCGGTCGGGGTTGTTTATGTATTGAACGGCATCTTTAGAAACACCAAATTCTGCAATTGTTTCGCTAAATATATTTGCAAGGCAAGAGCTTGAGTGCACGGATTCTTTTCCTCCGCGCAAAATAACAGCGTTGCCCGCTTTGAAGCACAGAGCAGCACCGTCAATGGTCACATTTGGGCGACTCTCGTAAATAAAGAATATGGCTCCCAGCGGCACGCTAATTCTGCTAAGGTCTATGCCGTTTGCAAGCGCTCTGTGTTCCAAAACTTTGCCGAGCGGGTCTGCGAATGCGGCTATTTCTTCTACACCCACAGCCATGTCTTCTATGCGTTTTGGGTTCAGCGTAAGGCGGTCGAGCATGGAAGCAGACATTCCGCTTGCCTGTGCCGCTGCTATATCTTTTTCGTTTTCTCGAATGATTTCTGCCTGTTTAAGGCGAAGGGAAGCGGCAATTTTCCGCAAAGCGTTATTGCGAATTTCCGCGCTTAGAGTTCTGAGCTTCAATGCCGCGCTTTTCGCGGTTTGCGCTATCTTTTTTGCTTGCAGTTCGTTTTCCATTTTGGTAAAATAGAAAAAGACCGGTTACTTAGAATTGCCTAAATCACTAGGAGCAAATTCACCTGATAAAAGCCAAGTAAAACTTTTACCGTTGTTTAAGCTGTAACCATTGTCGTTAAGTGATCTACTTTCTCTTTCTTTTTCTTTTAACCAATTACCCCAATGGTTAGCAATATGAACCCAAAAAGTTTTATTCTTTTCTAATAACAACTGACCGCATTTAATCTTACCCTCATACTTCATTTTTAGAATCAGGTTGTAAAAAGCTATAGTGTCCATGCCCTTACAAGTAATATCAACAGCTCCTAACCCTAATGAATAACCATCAACCGTTTGTCCAAAAAAGTGATCTGATTTCTTAGAAGGATTCAATTTATTTTTCACCATTCTATTGTAATCTTCTAAAGTTCTTAAACCGCTGCTTATACTTATAGGTTTTTTTACAGCATCCCTTATTGTTTGAAGCATATTAGCTAATTCTTTAATTTGCCCTTGAACTCTTTCGCTCAAATCATCCCATTTTGGAGGATTAGGACCTGTAAGGAATTCTTTAACTTTAAAATTTTGGGTCAAAAGAGTTTCCATGGTTATTGGTTCCTTCCCCGTCAACTTCACCATATCTTCCTTAGATAACCCTGTAACCTTCAATATAACATCAGTATTTATGCCTTGTTCTATCATCTTTTTTGCAACTTGCAAAATACCCTCAGCCTTGCCTTTTTCAATACCACGAGCCTCACCTAGAGCCTCACCCTTTTCAAAACCAAGAGCCTCACCCTCAAGCTTACCCTTTAACTTGGCTGTGTAAAGAGAGCTATTATTACTGCGAATGGTATCAACATACTTATCGTAAGCACGGCGCTCTGAGAGGCTTAAACGACTATATTCAAGCTTCTCATTAGCTTCAAGCAAACCTGGAGCGACAAAATCTGA
>JAITUM010000153.1 GCA_031286305.1 Candidatus Fibrimonadaceae bacterium
CATTTTCCATACCTTCTCTCCTTGGCATAATAGGTTTTTGCTCAGTTAAATATAGAAAAATAATGCTTGACTATTAGGAAATAGCAGACTAAAGGCACGAAGGGGTAGCGTAAAACGCCGTAGGCGGTTGGAGCGAGGGGAAAACTTTCCCCTTTAAAAATTGGTAAACCCGCTAAATTTTTCTACATTAAAGTTTATGAAACCGCAAACCATTGAGAATATAATAGGCAATCAAAAGATAGCCTACACTTCCTCCCTGCGTGTAGCGCAATATCGCAAAGATGGCGATACAATGTATTATCCAAAAGGCGTAAAAGACCCTGATTATTGCGTGCTGAAATTCACTGCTGAAAGTGGGCGATGGTATTCTAATTTCAAATCGGGAGATTTTGAGATATAAAACATGTTCTTTGATATGCAAGAAAATTCCAAAAAAGAAAAAATCAAATGCTATGGCTGTGGTGCTTTGGTGGACAACATTGCTGGTCAGCCACATAAATATCTTGGGGCAACGCAGGGATGCTGGAATTTGTACGGGCAAATTTTGGCTAAGGAGTTTGGCGAATATAACTATCCAGAATTAACCCACAGGCTAACAGTTGACACCTATGCAATCCAGCACCCAGGGCAGCCATGCAGACAATCAATTCAGTCAGTAAATGTTCATTTGATCAGTTTGTATTTTATTTTCATTGAAAATTTAAGCGGAAAAGAAGCAACTAAAAAAATGGCAGAAATTTTAGCAAAAGAACCAAAATTTAAATGGCTGGAACCACCAATTCCTAATGGTCAAAAAAACATTATAGATGTGCTAGCGGCAACAAATCAAGAAGAACACGAGAAACTGGTGAAAGAGTGGGCAGAAAATGTTTGGGATTGTTGGTATTCAAAGCATAGGTTGGCAATAGAAAGTATCAAAGATTTATTTTTATAATGAGCGCATTAAGTCTTGGTATGACTGCTGTTTATTGCATAATTTCTATATTACAGAAATGTCCAAGTCAAAATCAGTAAATGTTTCCTTGCTATCTGAAATTCGCACTCTAATAGAGTCTGCTAAGCAAAGAGTAGCAGCAAATGCCAATGCAGAATTAAGCCTGCTATACTGGAATATTGGCAAATGAACTTATTGCTAAGCCGCATAGCTTTGAATCTGCTGAAAAATGACCATTCTACGAAGCGCGGGGTAAAAGGCAAAAGGCTGAAAGCTGGATGGGACGCCAGTTATTTGCTGGGCATACTCGGAATTTAGCCGCTTTACAGCTATATTTCGGGCAAGGCGGGTCTTGCTCCTGCATCAAAATCCGTGTCCGCTTTGTAGGGAACAAGGCGGACTGTACCGGAAACAATGATGCGCAAACGCAGAAACAGCTACAAAGAAAAATTTAGATGCGTTTGCCCTGCTTTGACACCAAGCTCAAAGGTTTTTTCTTAACAATAGCAAAAATTACAAAATTTTGGGCCTTACCCTTGACATCGGTCTAAATTTTTACTATATTTACATACCCCGAATCAGTAGCTCAATTGGTAGAGCAGCGCCCTTTTAAGGCGCGGGTTGAAGGTTCGAGTCCTTCCTGGTTCATTAGCGAATTTAAGTTAAAAACGGCGGTAAACCCTATAAAACAAGGCTTTTTAGATACTATCCTTTAAAAACAGTGAAACAAATAACAGTATTAACCATTTCCATTTGTTTCAATTTTCTACTATATTTGTAGTCAATTTTCCTAGGAGCAAAAAATGGCAAAAGCATACAAAGTAAAAATCAACAATAACACTTATGTAAGGTTGCAAGATACTGCCTTTGGGCGAAAAATCCAATACCTCATTAATTTAGATAAATTTTCAGCAAAACAATGGGTTGGCCCCTATGGGGCGTGGTTGAGGTGGTGGGGTAGGGAGCTGAGGGAGGAGGCTCTGTATAACATTTTTAACTACAAATCTAACTACATTTTTTCTATATTATAGCTTATGAAACCGACAATTAGCAAACACGCCAATAAACGCGGGGCGGAGCGAGGCATTTCTGAGGAGGCTGTTAGAGCTATACTCGCAAGTAATGCTACCGACTTTATACCGAGTAAAACCGACCCCGGAGCTGTTATAGTGCTTGGTAAGCATGTCGGCAAGGTTTGGGCAGTGGTGGTAAATATCAACACCTTAAATGTAATAACGGTTCGCAGGGCTCACAAAAAGGAGGTTATCAGTTATGAGCAAAAAAACAACAAATGACAAAGCATACTACGATAAAACTTGCTTTGGAGACGATTTTATAGAAGCCAAGAAAAACGGCACTTTGATGTCTCCCCGCAAAGGCGAAACCACATTAGACGCTATAAAGCGGTATGCAGAGGCTAGGAAGAAAGCTGCTGTATCCATGAGGCTTCCTTTGTATGTAGTTAAAGAAGCAAAAGCACAGGCAAAGAAAGCTGGAGTTACCTACACTGCTTATATTTCTACTATGCTTGAAATGGCGGTTATGGCGAACTTACAACCGCTTGGGGCTAAAGGCTCGGCACGTTTTGTCAGAAAATGATATTGAACAGCTAAAAAAACGTCCAAGCAGGCTCAGGTAGGCTAAAATGGCATATAACGGACAAAAACGGCACAAAGGTGGTTTATCCGTATGGGGCGTAAGTAATGCCTAACTCCCTAGTTACGGTCGCAGACCAGATAGAATCGCGGATATTCACAATCCGAGGCTTGCAGGTAATGCTGGATAGAGATTTGGCAGAATTGTATGGGGTGGAAACTCGCGCTATAAACCAAGCTGTTAAAAGAAACATTGAGAGGTTTCCGTCTTCTTTTATGCTTCAGCTAAACGAACTAGAGTTTAATAATTGGAAATCACAAATTGTGATGTCCAATGAAGATAAGATGGGACTAAGGCGATTGCCCTACGCATTTACAGAGCAGGGCGTTACAAGCCACTACAAATATAGGAGATTGTATTAAGAGGGGTTAGCCAAAGAAATTGGTTGCGGAGCTAGCAATGTAGGCATGTGGGCTAAAGGTTCATTTCCGGGCTTTAATAAACTTTTGAAATTAGTGAAACTTGGAATGACTATGGAAGAAATATTTGGAACCAAATTGTATAAAGAATTTATTTTGCCAAGTTTTGAAAAAAGAGGAGAGGATATCAAGCCTGAGCTAGAAGGGGACTTTGAAAAACGAGTTTGCGAAGTTCTTATAAAATATTTATCCGATGGAGTTAAATAGAATCTCTTGAACCCTCTACTGTAGGCTTATGATTTTTTGCGTGTTTTCGACACTGCTTTCTTTTTCGGTATAGGTATTTCTTTTTCCAGCACCTGTGCAATATTTTTTAGAGATTCACGGTTATCTACATCTAGTATGTAATGCTCTTTTGCTCCTTTGTACGGGTAACCGACTTCTTCTGTTTCGTGAAATTCCTTTACGCAATACTATTTCCTTGCCAAAGTCTGTTGCTTTCTCCAATACAGACGGATTGTTTTTTAAATCTTGCTCGGTTGACATTCCTTCAATAGTAAATTGATATTTTAATGGTATATCCAAATACCCTAAAAAATGTTCTATTGTGGTAATCAGATTTTTATTCTCTTTTTTATTTTGCCCAGCTCTAACAGCAACTACAATGCCAGTTTTTTCAATTGGAATGGGCAGGCGATTGGGATTGACATTGCAATATGGCATACATCTGTCAATGAAAACTTTCATTTGTCCTGTTACATCGCCCCAATAAGAAGGCGAAGCCATAATGATTATATCGGATTCATAAATTTTTGCAATAATTTTATTCATATCATCATTTTGCTCTAATGTTTCTGTGATTTTTCTTAAAATTGTCGCTGTGTTTCCATTTGATTTTGACCCACATGGCGACCGCTCCTTATTATTTTGATCGCAAAATCGTACATTGTTTTTTTTAATTCATGCCAATTTGGTGGATATGCAAGGTTATTGCCTTTGGATGTAAACTTATCTCTGTCTGTGAAGGATATTTCAATTTTCCAATCCGAACTTGTTTCTCTAGGCACGAGAGTAAAATAAAGTTCGTCCCATTCATTAATATGGTGTTCGTATAAAATTCTTACAAGAGAAAGCCATTCTTTAGTGTCAAGTTCTATTTCAGTTTGATATTTATAATAGGTGTTAACATATTTTACTCGTGCACCTTTCGCCGTTCTGTTGATTATGATGTAAAATTTTCTAGAATACTTTCCGAAGCTAAGAAAAATTTTCTTTGTTGTAAGTTCAAAATCACTTATGGATTTTCCATACATATTTTTATATTCCGCTTTCAATTTAGCTAGGAGTTCTTCTGACTCATCTACTTTTTCCGTTTCTGCATAATATTCTATTAATTTCTCAAAAAACTCAAGAAAAAATGGGAATGGGCCTTCAAAAAAATATTTTCCGTAAGTGCTTAAATATTCCATATAATCCATGCGAGTTTCCTTAACAAGGACCCCATTTTTAAACTCAAGAATTAAATGATATTCGTGCAATTCAATATCTCTAGCATAAAAAGCATAAAAATATTTAGCAAAAAAATATTCTTCTTTATACAAAAATTTGCCACCCGGCAAACTTATTAAGCCTGTGAACCAGTCTAACTTGAATACTGAATCCTTCGTTTCAGAAACGGATAGAAACTTCTTCAACAGGCTTTTTTTCTTTCCATCTTCAACTTCTTTTAATATCAATTCATTATTGATTATTTCAAATGTTGCTATATATCCCCTCCATAACGCAAGGTCAAGGTGAGGGGTATCCTTCAGCCATTTCCATTTATCCGGATTTTTTTCTATATAAGGACGTAAAATATTGTGGGTTGGGTGATATTTTATGCCATTGTATATAATGTTGTCTGGAATCGGCTGCGTTGCATGCAATTCAACCGGTATAAAAAGAGCGACAAGGAGCAGAATGAGAATTTTGCTTCCTTGTAACAATGTTTTCATTTTTGCGTTCATACTTCTATTTCGCTTTTTTCAACTCTTTATCGCCTTTTTTTCTATAAGCAATGCCGTGGTTATTCAGGGCATTAACGTTATCACGGTCTATATTAAGTACGGCGTCATAATCAGCAATGGCAGAGTCGTAGTCCTCGTTATTACTATGAGCATCGCCACGGTTAGATAGGGCAATAACATTATTAGAATCTTTATCAAGTACTGCACTATAATTGGCAATGGCAGAGTCGTAGTCCTCGTTATTAAAATAAGCATTGCCACGGTTAATCAAAGCATTCACATGATCAGGCTCTATCCTGAGTGCAGCAGTATAATCAACAATGGCTGAATCGTACTCTTTTTTATTACTATGAACAATGCCACGGTTAATCAAAGCATTCACATGATCAGGCTTTATTCTGAGTGCGGCATTACAATCGGCAAAGGCTAAGTCGTATTTCTCTTCGTTAATATACGCATTGCAGCGGTTACCCAAGGCATTAGCTTTATTAGGTTCTATATCAAGTACAGCAGTATAATCAGCAATAGCCAGTTTGTACTCTTTTTTATTACCATACGCAACACCACGATTGTACAAGGTATTAACGTTTCTAGGTTCTATATCAAGTACAGCGGTGTAATCGGCAATGGCTGAGTCGTAATCTTTTTTATTACTATGAGCAATGCCGCGGTTAATCAAAGCATTCACATGATCAGGCTTTATTCTGAGTGCGGCAGTATAATCAACAATAGCTGAGTCGTAATCTTTTTTATTACTATGAGCAATGCCGCGGTTAAATAGGGCAATAACATTATTAGGATCTTTATCAAGTGCGGTAGTATGATTTTTAGTAGCTGTAACGTAGTGTTTTTTACCGATCTCTGCTTGCGATTCTGGAGATTCAACTTTGGGCATAAGCTCTTTAATTACCTCATTAAATATGGAGATTTTTTTATCGATTTCTGCTTGCGATTCTAGAGATTTAATTTTGACCATAAGTTCTTTGTTGCCTGTATTTGCAGCTGCTACTTCAATTATCTGCTTTAAATCCTCGGGATTTACAACCATAAGGGTGTATACTTTGTAGTTTGTCCCATCATGTGTGCTTCTAGTAGCATGAGGAAAAGTTCTGCTTATGATTTGCTCTGTTGTTTCACTTGTTTTTTGTTCGAAAGATAATTGTGCTTCTTTGCCGACAATGTTTGTAATTTGTTGGCTTTCGACTTTGACTTTGGATTGCAGAATAAGGGCATATTTGTTGCGGGCATTGAGTAAAGACTGATCTCTTGCCTCCGATTCAATACTGGATTCTCCTAAACCTATAGTGCAGTCAATTTGTTTGGCTCGAATCTTTGCACACGCTTTTTCTAATTCTCTTACATGCTGAGCAGCCACATTTTCTGCGGCAACCTTTTCTTGGCTTTTTGCAGCAGGTTGCCCTCCCGCACAAGAGATTATGCTAAGTGCTAGGATAATTCCCGTTAAAGGTAGGGTTATTTTTGTTTTGGACATGGAAAAATGATTAGTTTTCATTAGAAACTCCTATGGTTGAAAAAACTCATTCGACTTCACTCTTGCTGTGTATGGCGCAATATTTTCCGCTGTTTTTACATCCGAAGTCTTTAGCCTGAAACTGCTAAACTCGGAATAATTGTCTAGAACGCCAGCGATTATAATCTTGGCTCCTATGTATTTGCCAATGCTTACGGCGGTGTTGTCATCAACAAGGTCGGACATTTGGATTTTTTTCTCTGCCATGAGTTTTTCAAGGTCCGAGCCGCTACGCTCCACCACTTTGAGTTTGTTGTTCTCTTTTAAGAGTGCGGTTAATTCGTCAATAAGAAGGCTGGATACTTTGTTTGATGATGATGCGATGCTGACTACCGCTATTTCCTTTTCTTCATCGACTTTGGATGCGATGTGTTTGGCAGCACCGGCCAAGGCTTGCTCGAGAGACACTAATGTTGTGCTTTGGGCGACTGTGGCGATGGGCAGCAGTAGGGTGAAGAAGAGGGAGAGGATTATTTTCATTGGAGTATTTCCTAAATAGAATAAATTGACACCTAATCACAAGCCAAAGCCTTACGCTTATGAACTTTTGTCTGTCGTAAAGCCTTTGCCCGTGTAGCCATCTTTGTTAGTGTTATTCGGACGAGTAGTTTGTCGGTGAGTTTACGGAGTTTATTAAGAAGTGCAGCTAGTTTTCTATTAAATAGACCCACATGTTTGTTTATATCACTACTTGCCAAGTTATGCATATTGCCAGCCTTAAAATTACAGCAACAGAAACTATTTAATATATGACCTTTATTATTCCCAGCAACCCCGCCTAAATTTCTTTCTCCTCTCAATAACCCTATACAATTGCTTTTGAATATTTTATTATTATTATATCCTGCAATTCCACCAACATTACTTTCCCCAGTCACTACTCCAGCTGAAAAAACACTGAGTATATCACCTTTATTTAAACCTACAAGACTACCAACATTTACCCCTCCATTAACATAAGCGATTAGCCAAAAATTGCTTACTATTCCGCTAGCACCTATATGTCCGAACAAACCTTGGTAATCGTCAGAATTGTCAATGAAAACGCCACTGATAGCATGACCGCCACCAAGAAATTTTCCTTTAAACGCATTAGCATTATCTCCTATTGGAACCCAAGTATTTTTAGGTGGAGAATTTTTCCAATTTTCAAGGTTTGTTATATTATTAAGAACAATGCTTTGTATGAGTATAATGGTTTTTCCTTCAAAACTTGTTCCCCTGTTTACCAACTTGGCAAGCCCAGCCAATTGTTTTGCTGTAGCTATGGTAATTTTTTTTTCGAAAGGTTACAGTCATACCAATTGGTATCGACTGTACCATCCCAAGTAGGTAGAAATGCTAAATGTTTGTCGACTCTTTTTAGAAAACCTGTAAGTGTTATCATTTTATGTCTCCTGTGTGATGGTGGCTTTCATAATGCTTCAACAGCCTCGCTGTTGGCGTTGCCTACGAGCAGTTTCGAGATTTCGTCTAGCATCATTATGATTTGGATTAATCCGTAATACAGCTTCCCAATCTGCAATAGCTTGCTCAAACGGATATTGCGCATCACGCCACGCCGGGTCTAACCACAAAGGCGGCGGGCTATAAGGCACTAAGTTGTTTTGAACTTTCTGAACAGGCTTTTGGCTGCACCCAAGCAAGGCTAAAAACAATGCCATGAGCAATGCAGGCAAAATCTCTTTTTTAATCATTTCTGCTTACCTTATTATCAGCCTTTTCAGTATGGGTAACACCACGCCTGTAAATACTTCAATTTTTTTAGCGAAGCTACTCTGCACCTCCGGCGACTTTACTTGAGCCATCACCTCCTCATTGCCGGACTGCGCTGCCGCCACTTCAATTATCTCCTTTATATGCTCAGGATTTACAACCATAAGGGTATAAACCTTGTAGTAAGCTCCATCGTGCACGGTTCTAGTGGCGTAAGCGAAAGCTCTGCTTATTGTTTGCTCAGATACTTCGTTTGCTTTTTGCTCAAAAGCAAGCGTGGCTTCTTTGTTAGCATTCTCAGTTACTGATTTACTCTCAGTTTTAACCTTAGATTCCAAGCTAGCAGCATATTGGCTACGAGCGTTGAATGCAGATTGATCCCTTGCCGCCGATTCAAGGCTGGATTCTCCCGTGCCTATAACGCAGTCAATTTCTTCTTTAGTTTCAATCCGAATCTCTGCGCAAGCAGCTTCCAATTCTCTTAAATCTTGCATACCCCGCTGAATTGCTGCTTTTTCTTCGCCTTTTGCCGCGCCAGTTTGGCTCGGGCAATCTGGGCCGGCGCAAACAATAACTTGTGCCGGTGCCGGATTCCCTGCTGCACAGGAACATATTGTGAATGCCAAGGCAAGCGCAAAGCCTGCCGCTACAAGAATAGATTTTGTCTTATTCATATTATTCTCCTCCTTTAATCCTTAACGCAACGAACGCTGAACAGACCAGTCTTCTCCAAATCATTGGCGTGGATTATTGCGTAATTGTAACGCATACTACGAAAGCGAGCGCCTTTAGCATTGATTTCCGAAGAACTCCACCAGTAGGCAATGTTTCCTGCGCTACTAAAATTACCTGAGTTATTGCCAGTACCACTGGGAAATGCTGCAAATCCGTAAGTGTCCTCGCCGTTTCC
>JAITUM010000241.1 GCA_031286305.1 Candidatus Fibrimonadaceae bacterium
CTATTATTACTGCGAATGGTATCAACATACTTATCGTAAGCACGGCGCTCTGAGAGGCTTAAACGACTATATTCAAGCTTCTCATTAGCTTCAAGCAAACCTGGAGCGACAAAATCTGACTTGATAGAAGAATTTTTCAAAAAATACATCCACTCGTCAAGCTTATTCTTAACTATATCCCTAAAACGATCAACCTTCAATATGTAAAATTCAGGATAAATATCCTTTATCTCAAGCTTCGCAAACTCATTACGTTGCTCAGGGGTTAACTCCAATTCATCCTTGCGATGCAAACCCTTGAAAGTTGTTGAACCATGGTAAATGTAATCCTCGCCGGCGCCTAAGTCAAAATAAACAACATTTATAGAATAAACCTTTCGGACCTTGGAATAAGGCATACCTTTGCTAAAATAATCCACTATAGTCTTGCAAGAACCAAAAAGCATACGATGGAAATAATCTATCTCTTCAGTAAATTGAATTTCTATCATAATCATGGTGCCATCTTCTTCTTCAGCTAGCACATCCACGCGATTATACTTTGCATCTTCTGAGTCTTTATTGCTTTTGCTATCCGGTAAACTTTTGATTTTTATCTTTTTGCCTAGCAAAGTGGTTAAAAAGCCTTCAAGAATCACATAATCAGCCTTGTTCCTGAGCAAGTTTTTAATTGCCCAGTCAAAAGATACCAATGTGCGTTCTTGTGGCATATTAGGGAATATAGTAAATCAGTGTTTGCTATATTAAATGGCATGAAAAGAGTTTTTTATATGATAGCCACTTTTTTTGGTGTTGGTTACTGCCCGGTAGCTAGCGGCACGGCAGGCTCTTTAGCAACGCTTCCTTTTGCGTTCTTGCTCACTTTTTATGGTGGGTTCTTTGCCATGCTTGCATTTTTTGTGTTGGTTTATGTGCTTGGGACAATAGCCAGCAAAGAAGTTCTTAAATATACCGTTAGCCGTGACCCTTCCATTGTTGTTATAGATGAAGTTGCGGGGCAACTGATTCCGTTGCTTTTTTTCTCTTTCATGTTTTTGTTTACCGATAAACCAAGCCCAAGCCAGTGGTGGCTTTACATTGCATTGCCTTCTTTTGTTCTATTTCGCATTTTCGATATTGTCAAACCCTTCCCTGCAAGCTACTTTGACAAGAAAATGCCAAACGCTCATGGCATAATGTTAGATGACATAGCCGCCGGAATTTATGCTCTTTTGGTTATGATATTGCTTTCAAAATTTACTCAAATCCCCATTGCTTTTGCTAATTCCGCTATGTGAGAATTTTGCGGGAATTTTTCTTTTGCTTTTGAAACTATTTTTATAGCCTCTTGAATATTGCCGCTCAATGCAAGCGCTTGACCGTAAAAGAATATAAACTCAGGTTTATTGTTTAAATCTTTTTTCAAAAATTCTAGAATATCCAAAGCCTCTTTTCCTTTGTCATTTGCAATATAAATTTCTGCAAGAGCAAGAGGATTATGCATAGTTCCAAGCAATGTATTTTTGAGCATTTTCAGAATGTTTACCGCAAGTAGTGTTTGACCGGACTTGTTCCAATATTCCGCTAAAAATTGCAAAGATTTTTTGTGAGTTTGCAAAGAATTAGAAGGCAAAGCGCTGGCTTTGGGAATATAAGAAGAGGAGTAACCAAACCATTTAATAGCCTCTTCCTTTTGCCCTACAATGTTTAAAATTTGCGCTTTTTTTAACATTGCAGATTCAAATTGCGGATTCTCTTTTAGCGAGATGTCTAAAAATTCCAGTGCACCCTGCAAATCACCTTGCCGCTCTAAAATGTTAGCTATGTTGTTAGGCAAAAGCACAAGAAGCTCATCATAACGCTGCTTTTTTGCTTCAACCAAAGATTCCTTTAGCCATTTTAAAGCGTTCTCATAATCGTCTAAAATTTCATAACATGTTCCGTAGTGAAACATATCAAGCGGGTTCATTCCTTTTTCATTTGGAAATTGTTCTTTGAAAATTTCCAAATTGCGCAACTGCTTTTCTTTTAAAATGGCAGGATCTTCGTAGCCGGTGTGGAAAATTTCTAAAGGCAACCTAATTTCCGGAAGCTTCTGCTTGCGAATGCTTGGCAAAATTTGCTCATGTATGCGGCCTTCAAATTGTACCTTTCCATTGTTTGGAAACACCCTTATCTGCGAAAACCTTGTGCCTTTATTATCGCAAATTTCAAAATAAAACACTTTGTCCGGGATTTCCATGCTCAGTTTTTTGCGAATTTCCTCAACGGTTTTTTCGGGCACCCTATCATCTGCATCAAGCCATATTATCCAACGGCTTGAAGCTTTTGAAATGGAGTAATTTCTTGCCGCAGAAAAATCTTTTATCCAAATGAAATGCTCAATTTTTGCTCCATAATTCTGCGCTATTTCAACGGTTTTATCGGTTGAGCCTGTGTCTGTAATTATAATTTCATCTGCCAAACCCTGCACGGATTCTAAGCATTCCTTTAAATTTGATTCTTCATTTTTAACTATCATGCAAAGGGAGAGCAATGGGCGTTTATCTTTCTTGTTGAGCAAGGCTGCATTTGCACGCTCAAATAATATTTTTGCATCTTGATTGTCTTTGTATTCTTTTAGCATTTGTTCGGCATAGTTTCTCGACAGTTTAAAATTTCCCTGTTCAAATTCCCATAGGCTCAAATTTTTTAAGCTATCTTCTTTTATTGTGTGATAATTTGTTCCACCTATGGTAACATTGATTCTCAGCGTGAGAATTTTTCTAAACATAACCATACTTTCTGCTTTTTTACCTTGCGAAAGCAAATTTAAGGCAAGGCCGTAATACGCTTCTTCATTTTTTGGAAATTGCTTAAGGCTTCTGTTATATATTTCTGCAGATTCTTCGGTTTTGTTTAATTTTTCTAAATGTCTGGCCAGTTTGTTCATCGCGTGCATTTTTAGGTCAATCAGGCCAGCCGGGCAATTAAATTCCATGGCGCGTCTATAATATTCTGCAGATTTCTCAAAATCTTCTAAAACGGAGTAGGAATCACCTAACTCAACTAAGCCTTCAATTCGTTTTTCATGTTCCGGATCTGCCAGTTGTAGCTCTAAGTTTCGTTTTGCTTTTTTTTGCCTGATTTCTAAGGTCTCATAACCCATGTGCCAAATTTCAACATTGGTGTTCACGGGGAACAGGCCTAAGCTTTCCACAGATTTTAATATGCTTTCATGTATGCGACCTTCAAATTGTATTTTTTTGTTATTCGGAAACATTCGTGCTTGCATAAAGCGCAAGCCTGTTGGTTTGCCTCCTTCTTCAGTGTTGCAAACGGTAAATGAAATCATGCGGTCTAGCGGGGCAAGCTTCAGTTTGTTGAATGCTTCTATTTGGTCGGGCGGAACATAATCGTCTGCATCCATCCATAAAATCCAGGAGCAGCTCGCTTTTTCAAGGCTGAGGTTGCGTGAATAGGCAAAATCTCCAATCCATTCGGACTGCATCAAAACTGTTTTTGGAAAAGACTGAACAATTTCAATGGTTTTATCCGTAGAGCCGGTATCATTTACAATAATTTCATCTGCAAACGGCAAGAAACTCTCAATAGCGCGCCCGATATTGGCTTCTTCGTTTTTGACAATCATGCAAATGGAAATCGCATTTCTTTTACCAATGCAAGGCAAAGGTTGTTTTATAGTTCCGAAAGACATAGGAGTAATCTAGTAAATTTCTATATTCCCAAAAGACCCTTTAAACGGAGAAATGAATATGGGACCAATAGGTGTATCGGAGCTGTTATTGATATTGCTCATTGTGTTGGTATTGTTTGGAGCAAAGAAAATTCCGGAATTAGCAAAGGGTTTAGGGACCGGGCTGAAAGAATTCAGAAAAGCTTCTAAAGATTTGGATGATAGCGTTAAACCTGAAAAGGAAAGCTCTTCAATAGATGACGAAAATAAGTGATGACGCTCATAGCGGCAAAGAAATGTCGCTTATAGCCCATATCAAAGAACTGCGCTCCGTGCTGATTCGTTGCATTTGCGTAGTTATTGCCTGCGCAATTCCATGCGGCATATATTGGAAAGAGATTTTTGATGCAATTGTGAATCACACTTTGCAATTATGTGAGCGGCAAGCTGTGCGTATAATTTACACCGCTCCGGTAGAAACGGTAATGTTAAGCGTGAAAATTGCTTTTATATGCGGTTTAATACTTGCCTCACCCATTGTATTCCTGCAACTTTGGAGTTTTATATCACCAGCTCTTTACAAAAAGGAAAAAAATTTAGTGCTTCCCACAGCATTTGCTTCTACCATCTGTTTTTTAGCCGGCGTTGTTTTTAGCTTCTATACCTTGCCCTTTGTGTTGCAATTTTTGACCGAGTTTGCAGCCGGAGGTCTTGACCCCTTTTTCAGGGTTGATGAATATTTGAGTTTTCTCGTTAAAATTTCCTTCTCTTTTGGTGTCGCTTTTCAGTTGCCTGTTATTGCCTTTGTGCTTTCAAAAATCGGCTTAATAGATCACAAATTTTTAATACGCTATTTTCGCTACGCGATAGTGCTTATATTCATAGTTGCGACAATCCTTACCCCTCCGGATGTTTTTTCTCAAGTGCTGCTCGCCATGCCTTTGCTTGTGCTTTATGCGCTCAGCATATTAATCTCTTATTTTGTGAGGAAAAAATGACAAGCGGAATAGGTTTTTCGGAGATTCTTCTGATTTTGGTTATATTAGTCATTTTTGTCGATGCAAAGGAAATTCCCGGGCTTATACGGAAAGCTTTAAAAATAACCCGACAAATCCGCGCCGAAATAAAGAAGTTTATAGACGAAATGGATGTTAAGTGAGATTATTGTTCAAAAAACTGAACAAAAGAGCAGAGTTTTTAGAAAAAGTGTCAACACATTGTTGCTAAATGTTTTTTTTTCATTTTTTTGTCGTATTTTTCCTGTTTTTTCCGTCTAAGGAGTATGAGCAGGAATTTTAATTTTAGAAAGTTGCTGAAAATAGCAGCAGGTTCCGACTTGCC
>JAITUM010000249.1 GCA_031286305.1 Candidatus Fibrimonadaceae bacterium
GTGACTAAAAAGCCTCCGCCGAAAGTTCTGCCAAAAAAATCTGTTTTGCTGCTAAATGTCATATAAGGGTGTAATTTAGAAAACGCTTACTTAACCGTTTGGGTATGGGGTATGGGGTATGGGGTATGGGGTATGGGGTATGGGGTATGGGGTATGGGGCTAACGCATCTTAATTTGCGGCATCGTTGTCGCAATTCATGGCTGGGCAATACAACGTTGTCCAAAGCTGGGGCGTTGCGGGGTGTCCCCGCATTGGGGGTAGCGGAAAACGCCGTCCAATGTGTAGGGGCAGTACCTACGTGTCTGCCCCTGTGCAATGTAAGGCGGTTGAAGCGAGGGGGAGTTTTTCCCCATATTTAAAAATAAGATGCGTTGGCCCTATACCCCATACCCAAGCGGGTTAATCAGCATTTACTATAAGTCCTTGAGGCAGCGAACAGAAAGACCGAGAGCCTTAGTATTGCTGTACTTGAGCACATCCTCGCCGTTCAAATTCATGTACCGGCTGAAAGCATTACTTTCACTCTCCGTAGCCGTCCACCAGATGCCGTAGGCACCGACACCATAGAAATTGCTAACTGTAACGCGGCTACCACCCGGCAAAGCCGAAAAGTCAAAATCGTCAGTGCCGTTCCAACCTTCCTTAGACTTGAGCTTAGTGCCTGCTGTAGAATCACCGCCAACAAAGTCCGTCAATGCCGTCCACTCAGCATCGCTAGGCAAATGCCAGCCAGTAGGGCAAGCTGTCATAGCCGTTGCCCAGTTGTAAAGCCTGCCGTAGGTATTGCAGTAAGTAGAGTCGTTTTTATAACAAACGCTACTAGCTGCGGCATAGTTCAAATTTTCTGCCATCCAAATTTGAATGCCGATTTTAACGGTACGGTATTTCTTGTTATCGCGAGGATCGATGAAAAAACTGCTAGTATCCTGAACGCAGCGAACAGAAAGACCGAGAGCCTTAGTATCGTTGCTCCAGTGCGCACTCTCGTATTTCGAATTCATGTTTCGGTTGCGGGCAAAGTTTCCGTTCTTCGTAGCCGTCCACCAGCGACCGACCGTACCGACAGAGTCAAAACTGCCACTCGCATCGCGGCGGCCGCCCGGCAAAGCCGAAAAGCCAAATTTGTTAGTGCCGTTCCAAGAAGGGGGGCTATCCTTAAGGTTTTTTCCGGCTGCATTATAGCCGGTGTTTTGAACCAAAATTTCCCATTCGTTCTCGCTAGGCAAATGCCAGCCAGCTGGGCAAGCTGCCGCGGCCGTATCCCAATTGTAAAGCCTGCCGTATTTAACGCAGTTAGTAGAATCGTTAGCATAGCAAACGCTGCCCGTTGCGGCATAGTTCAAATTCTCAGCCATCCAAGTTTGGGTGTCGATTTTAACGGTATGGTATTTCTTGTTATCGCGAGGATCGATGAAAGAGCCTCCAGTAGCTACGCTGGGAACTGCACAAAAAAGCAAAAGCATGGTGACTAGAAAACCTACACCGGAAGTTCTGCCGAAAAAATCTGTTTTGCTGCTAAATGTCATATAGAGGTGTAATGTAGAAAACGCTGATTTATTCGCTTGGGTATGAGCCAACGCATCATTTTTTTTAATATGGGGAACTCCCTTCCCGCTGAACATTTCGCTGATGAACATCCGCAGGATGGTTAATTTAGCCGTTTATTTGTGCAGTTCCCCATACCCTCCTAAGGTGAAAATCCTTTCCGGTTGGTAAGGTTGATATGCTAACGCTTTACCCTCTTAGCTTTGCGGAATTTCTAAAAGCCTTGGGCGAAGAGCAGCTTTTGCAGAGGTTATATTTTGTATATTATCGCTTAAAGCTATTCAAACAATAGGAGTAAACTATGCAAATGGCATATTTTTTGGCAGTGTCCGTGTTTTATGTAATTATTTTCTGGCTCAGAGTATTTGAGCATACGGAAATATCCAAATTCTTCATTTCGTCGTTTGTGCTGTTAACTGTTTTATACAGTTTTGCAAATGCCAAAGACAAGTCGTTTAAACAAGGCTCTTTGCTGGTGACTTTAGCGCTTGCATTTGCATTCATTGCGGAAACTGTTATAAATTTTTTCCCCAAGTTGCCGGTGCCAGGTGTAACTATTTTCTGCGCCACTCATATATGTTTGGTAATCTATTATTTTAAAAGGAAATCTTTGGAAAGCAAAGAAATTTTATATGCAATCCCTCTGTTAGCTATAAGCGTTATTTTTTGCATAGCAATTTTACCGAATGTCACATTAAAACTCTTCTTGTATGGTGTACCGATTTATATGGTGTTGCTGACTTTAATGCTTTGGAGAGCGGTGTGCATGTTTAATGACAAGGATGGTCTGAAGATAATATTGGGTTCGGTTTTGTTTTATTTGGTGGATATATCGGTAATAATGGTGCGAGCTTATGGCAGTTCTACCGCATTGAATATTGAAACTTGGGCTATGTACCCGCCTGCATTGTTTTTGTTGAGTTTGGTTGGCAGTAAAAATAACCTCCTCCGAAAATAATAAACGCATAGCGAAGAACACGTTGTTCACTGCTTCCGCAGCATTTTAACGCTGGGGGTGGGGCTTTATACGAGCCGTGAGGTGTTGGCGCAGCTTGGCATTTGCACTTGACAAAGCTTTTTTATTTTTCTATATTTACGAGTAACAGAGCCTCCCGCGCCTAGTCTTTGCTTGCAAAGAATGCGAAACTTGGGAGGTCTTCACTATTTAACAACTCGTCTGTGGCTTAACCAGGTGTACGTTTTTTCCGGGACAGTACACCTTTTATCCAAAGCTCTTCTGAAATTTTTCTATATTTATCAGTATGCCAACATTATCTTTATTTTTCGGTATAATAGTCAGAATGTACAGTGAAAAGCATGGCAAGCATAATAAGCCGCATTTGCATGCTGAGTATTCTGGCGAAGAGGTTGTGATCGCCCTAGATGGCGAGATTCTTGAAGGAAAATTGCCTGCTTCAAAGATGAAATTATTGGAAGCATGGATGGAAATACACAAGGAAGATTTATTAGCTAATTGGACTTTGTTGGGTAAAGGCGAACCGTTTTTTAAGATTGAACCTTTAAAATGAGTGAAGTTTTTATGTTGCAACCAAAAATAAAATCAATTAAACCTGTTGAAGCTTTTAATCTGTTTCTCGAATATGAAACGGGCGAAAAAAAGCGTTTTGATGTTTCGCCATACATAAAAGGCACCTGGTATAGCGAACTCAAAGATGAAATTTATTTTAAAACTGTGCGTATTGTAAATAGTGGCTATGGAATAGAGTGGGCAAACGGACAAGACATTGCGCCTCATGAACTTTACGAAAATAGTATAAGCATTTGACCCCCTCCGAAAACAATAAACGCATTGCAAAGAACACGTTGTTCTTATACTTTCGTATGTTGCTTATTATGGCAGTGCAACTGTACACTTCCAGAATTGTTTTAAATACCTTAGGCGTTCAAGATTATGGCATTAACAATCTTGTAGGCGGATTAATCGTTTTCTTTACTTTTCTAAATGGAGCGATGAGCATTTCTGTGAGGCGTTTTTTATGTATTGAAATTGAAAAAGGAAATGTAGAGCGACTCAAGCGAATATTCAGCATGAGTATAACCATATATTTATTCTTAGCTGGGTTCGTAGTCTTATTAGCCGAAACTATTGGGCTTTGGTTTTTAAACACTCAACTAAATATTCCGGCAGAGAGAATGTTTGCAGCAAATTGTGTATATCAATTCTCTATTTTTACTACCTGTATAGGCATAATAAATATTTCCTATAACTCTGCTATTGTAAGTCATGAAAAAATGTCTTTCTTTGCTTATTTAAGTATTTTAGAGGCTATATTAAAACTTGTAGTTGTTTATCTTCTTGTTTTATTTTCTTATGATAAATTAATTTTACTTGGAGCTTTATATTGTGTAGTAAGTTTGATAGTATTTTTATGTCATAAATTTTACTGCAATAAACATTTTATTGAAACTTTGTATAAGCCTTTTTGGGATAAAAAATTGTTTCGTGAGCTTATTAGCTTTTCGGGGTGGAATGTACTGGGAGCCGTATGTTCTTTACTTTGTATTCAAGGCGTAAATATATTGTTTAATTTTTTCCATGGAGTAAAATTGAATGCTGCTTTTGGAATTACTAATCAGGTAAATAATACTGTTATGCAATTTATTCATAATTTTAATACTGCTTTAAATCCGCAAATTAACAAGGCTTATGCACAAGATGACCATTCCTATTTGCACAATTTAGTTGTCAAAGGTGCAAAGTTTTCTTTTTTTATGCTTTTTGTAATTAGTATTCCCATTATTTTGAATATGGAATTTATATTAACTATATGGCTAAAAAATGTACCAGATTACACAGTAGCCTTTTGTAGAATTTTATTGATAACGTCGCTGGTTGTGTCTATACAAATTCCGTTAAATCAAGCTATTATTGCGTCTGGAAAGGTGATGCAGTTAAACATAATAAGTGCTATTTCTACTTTCTTTTGGGTTTCATTTACATACTTATTTCTTAAGATAGGTTTTTCGCCTGTATCGTATTTTTATACAGGTTTAATTTTGCATGCCTTAGGAATTTTGGTGTATGTATTTTACTTGAAGCTTATAATTAAATTCCCTATTCAAGCTTTTTTAAAAAAAATACTTGTACCTTGTTTTACAGTTACTTGTATTATAATTCCTTTACCTGTTATTATTAATAAAAATACTACGGAATGGTCAGCATTATTTTTTAGCACTATATGTTTTTTCTTTATTAGTCTTGTTGTAATACCATTTATTGGGATGGATAGAAGCGAAAGAAACTTTTTCTTTCAAGCTATTCGTGCTTTGATTAACAAGATGCGAGGACAATAAGCCGCCAGCGGAGGCTTAGACGAACTGTTAGGTAGGCACACCTCGTCCTTCCTCAAATTCCTCAACCCACTCCGACAACTTTTGCTGCAATAAACTTTTATCCGGTAAATATAAACTATATGCGGATGCGTAAATATTTGAATCTACAGGAAGCGTAAGTTCAACAATATTATCGTTTTTTTCGCTACAAAGCAATATACCGACTGTTGGCTTTTCAAAGTCTTTCTTTACATAACGGTCAAAATAATTCACATACATTTGCATTTGTCCTAAATCTTGGTGCTTCAGCTCTGAAGTTTTAAGGTCAATCAGAACATAGCATTGCAACAAGCGGTTATAAAACACTAAATCAACAAAGAACGATTTTTCGTCAAAACTAAATCGTTTTTGGCGATTTTCAAAAAGGAAACCTTTTCCAAGTTCAAGCAGGAATTTTTGCAATTTTGCAATAATAGCAGATTCTAAATCTGTTTCGCTATATGCAGAATCCTCTGCCATATCAAGAAACTCAAGCACAAGCGGATTTTTCAATATATCACGAGGCTTTTCTATAGTCTGACCTTCTTTTGCAAGCCGTATAACCTCGTCTTTATTGCGTGAGAGAGCAAGGCGCTCATAAAGGCTACTTCCGTATTGTCGTTGTAATTGCCGTACAGTCCATTGTTCGTTTGTAGCTTGAACTTCATAAAAATGGCGTTCATTTGAATTTTCTATTCGCATTAAAATTTGATAATGCGACCAGCTTAACATAAATGGCAATTCGGCAGACATTGTCTGCCCTTTTTGTGGAAAATTGAATTCGGCAGACATTGTCTGCCCGATTGACGGGGCATAGGTTATGTAAAATTTTCTAAAATTTTTCAAATTCACAGTAGAAAACCCTCGTCCAAGCCTTTTAGTCAAATAAACAGACAATTCATTCAGTAGCCCCTTTCCATATTTAGCACGAGCCTTACCGCCTTGTTCTTGCTCCACAATCATGCGCCCAACCTCAAAATAAGTCACGCACATAGCTAAATTAGCAGTACGCCCAACATACGCACGTGCCTTTTCTACAATAGAAGCGACTTTGTCAAAGAAAATACTACTCATTTCTCATTCCTTTCATTCAAGAGAATATAGCAAATGTAGAAAAGCAAAGAAGCTATTATGACTCTATTTGAAAGCTTAATTTCGGCTTAAATTAGACTCATGTTTTTCTTTCAAGCTGTTCGTGCTTTGGTTAATAAGATACGATAAGTCTCAATTTTTCCTAAGTGCTTGTTTGCATTTTTCTCACCCTCAGCACGGCTTTTCTTAGGTAGCTTGGGTTTGGTGATTGTAGGCCATTAGGGGAACACTCAAATGGAAGAAACATATAGCCATCTGTGAAATATGTTTCGTAACCTAATTCTTTGAAAAAATTTTCAAAATCTTTTGCGTCTTGTGTTTTATGGTAAGTACAAATAGAGCATTTTACATTTTTTCTTTGCAACACGTTTTTTGCCCCGTTTAAGAGTTGCTGTTCGTAGCCTTCAATGTCTATTTTTATAAAATTTACTTCTTTATCTTTAAAAAAAGTATCAAGTGTTACTGAATTTTCGCCATCAACATCGCTAACATATTTATTGACAATGGTTATCTTATCTTTGTATTTTTCAAAAGTTTTTTGTAGCGGTTCATTCCAAATTTTATCTGCTTCAAACAAGTAAATATGCTTTGCTTTTTCAACTACACTAATGGAAAAATTTCCGTTGCTTGCTCCAATGTCAGCGACTATGTCGCCTTGTTCAACAAAAAAGGCGGTTTCTTTAGGGATTTCATTTTCATTTCTTTCCAATGTTCCCCACATTTTATTTTCTTTTGTAACATAACGATGTGGAGAAAGAAGGTCTTGTTCCATAGCGAAAAAGGCAGCTGAATTTTGACATCCTTTTCTTTGGCATTCCTCATCTACGTCTACATCTACATCATAAACTTTTGGAAAGTAAAGTTTCAACCCTTGGCTTTCTGCGTAAAATAATTTGCAATTCTCGTCTTTCTCACATGAAAAGTTTTTTGCCTTGTATTCGTTTGCCCAAAGATAAGGAAAAAGAGGATATTGCCAAACTTTGTGCCAATTATATAAGGCTTCGTTTATTTGTTTTATGTGAATATTTTCTTTTTCTTTGCGAAAAATACTTGTAAAACGGGATATGCATTTGCGTAGAGGTTTTGGCAAGTGCATTTTTATGTAGGTTTTGTAGAACTTTTTCATTTCGCCTCTTTTTCTATCCAATAGCGCGATGGATGCCCTGAACAATAGTTTAAGCCAGAATAATATCTCGCAGGATTGTATAAATTCTCTGCCGTTGCAGGCTGAGTAAATAAATTTTTTGCTAACTCTCTTTTTACAAAAAACGCATTAACCCCTATTAAATTAGTTCCGACTAATTGATAGCCTAATTCATTTCCCAAAATTTCTAAACTCTTTAAAGAAGCGCCATGATTATCGCTACCATCCCAAATATGAGCCTTGTTGTACTTCATTATCCATTCAAAATCAGATGGAAATTTAGCATTATATTCAATACAAACGACTCTTGGCTTTACGCAATCTATCGCTTTCCACACATGATAATCATTACCATCTATGTCTATAGAAAGCAAATCAATATCTCCACTCATACTTCCGCTCTTAATTAGACCATTTATATTGTCTCTGTCAATAAAAGCGTTGATAACATTCAATTGCCCGTTCGCTATTGGCTCTTTGAAATTATCGTGTATTTGTTTACAATAATCTGGAGAGCCTTCTAGCCATAGACCTTGCCAACCTTTATGCAAAAGGAAATGTCCATTACATTCCAGACCATTTTGAACGCCAAATTCTATAAATTTTTTATTTGTAGTTCCTATTCGCCTGAAAATTTCTGCCAAAATACCATCCTCATCATTTTGAGAATAAACTTTGTAACCGAATTGTTCTAACCTAACCGGATCCTTCAACCGCTCTGCAAGTTCTATTTCTGCGTAGTTGGAAGTTATTGGCGGCAGAGTAGCTTCCCTTAATCCGTTAATTGTCCCTTTTAACTCGCCAAACCAGGAACTACGAATTTTACGATAGATTTTTATCATGATTTTCTCCTAAAATAAAATTAATTAATTTCTCCAAATCAGCCTTTTGCCTTTGATTCAATTCTAAAAATCTTTTTTTTGTTTTTTCAACATAAAATTCTCTATTTCTTGTCATTTCAATCATTGCTCTAAATAAATCCTCTGGGTAAAAAGGCGAAAAATAAACAGGCATATCGCCGCATATCTCTGGTATAGAAGTAACATTTGAACATATACTTGGCGTAGCATATTCGGCAGCTTCTATTGGAGGATAACCGAATCCCTCTGAATAACTTGGGTAAATAAACGCAAAAGCATTTTTATATAAATTAGCAAGTTCCTCTGAGCTAACTTTTTCAATAATAATACAATTTTTCATATTTACTTTAATTTTTCCTACCAAAACACAATGATATTCATGTTTTGTTGCTAAGCAAAATTTTCTCCACTGTTCTAGAAATAAAGCGACATTCTTATGGGATCTATCTACAGATATTAGTAAAAAATATTTTTTATCTTTTAGTTTGCTAAAATTTTCTATTGATTCCCCAACATTTTCATTGCTAATAGGTGGATAAAATACTTTTATTTCATTTTTTGGAACATCTAAAAAATATTGAATACTATATTTAGAGTATTCAGAATCTGTGATAACAAATACATTTGCTTGCTGAATAAGTTTTTTAAAATTTTCATAAAAATTCTCATAATGGAATGCCACTCTTCTTTGTATCATATAACGTCTGAATAGAACTAATGGGTATAAAAGTAATTTAATAATCAATCTTATTTTGCTTTTTTTATTTTTTATTAAATATTTCTCAGTAAAAGTTTTTAAAGACTTGGATTGTAGAACTTCAGAATACTCCAAAGACTTATCAGAGACATCATGGCAAACTATAACTACTTTACATCTTAAACTACATAAATCAAAATTATTATAAATTTGGGCAATTCCAATAAAAAAAGTATCTATTTGCATGTTATTAATTGTTTCACATATATTTTCATCTCGAATATTAATTAAATGTACTTTATGTTGTTTTGTTATTTTTTCAACTTTTTCATTGATAGGAATATTTCCATCATATAAACCATGGATTTCAACTTTATTATTCAATATTTCATAGAATATTTTTTGAGTATAAAGTCCGCCGCCGCCAATATGATTATCTTGTAAAGTTATAAAGTCAAATAAAATTTTTTTCATTTTTGCTCCTTATTAAAAATTTATCACAAAATATTTTTTTTACTTTTTTTACCAAAAAAACAATAAAAAATAAAATGCCATTTATTCTATAAATTCGCTTCAAACTTTCAATTCTAGAAAAACCATTTTTCCTATATAAAGAAAATGCCGAGCTAGCTGCCCTTAATTCTTGCCGAAAAGAAATTTTATACCCTGGTAAGCAATACGGCAATCTATTTTTCCATTTATTTTGGAATAAATACATATTTTCACAAAAAATTTTCTCTATATTCCCAGCAGAAAAATGATAGACGTCCATTCCAAAATACACATGATTATGATATTTTTGAGCAATAGCAAATGAAAAATCTGCATCGTAAAAGTGGAAGTTTTTGAAAGTTTCTTCATCAAATTTATTTTCTAGCCATACCTTTTTTTTTACAAATAAAAATACTCCATCTATACATACCACTCTAGAAAAAACTTCATTACTCGGATTGCAGTACTTATATGTTAGCTCTTGATTGTTGGAAAAAGCAGGATCATATACTTTCATTGGGCTTGTTTTATCTACACGCCAACTTACGAAATTTCTCGGAGCATAATATCCGCCTGCTAAGCCAATAATTCCGCAATTTTCAGTTTTACTTGCAAACTCAATTAAATTTTTTCCCCAACCACCAGTTTGCACTTCAATATCTTCATGAACAAAGCATAAATAATCACCATTTGCATTTTCCGCAGCTTCATTATAAACCTTGCAAATTCCATATTTTTTTTCACGATTGTCAAAAACGATAGTTTCGTATTCTGTACCAATAGTTTTCGATACACTAATCAGCATTTTTTTGCAAATATCCGGTTTTATTGAACAAGTTATTAAAGAAATCATTTTATTTTTGCTCGCACACCAAAATGTAAAAAATCTATATCTGAACCGAGAACAAATTTATGCAACAGATATTTACAATAGCTTCGTAAATATCTTTTTCTAATACTTAGAGAATTAACTCCTTTCATTTTTGTTATTTCAAAATCATTTTCAGTAAATAAGCGAACAATGCTTTTTTCTGTAAAAAACCTCAAATGCGTTATATCTAAAATTCCCCAATCTTTATACTTCCAATCTTTTTCGTATAATAGCTCTTTTAGATTATTATAATAACGAACATTGGGAATAGAAAGTACAATTGAGGCATTCTTTGCCATTTTCTTTTTGATGGATTGCAAAAAAGTCCAAGGCTGTTCCATGTGTTCAATAACGTCATTTGCGATAATCAAATCAAAATGATTGTTTGGAATTTCATCTGCAACTTGATCATAAAAGCCAATTAAAACTTTGTCCATTTTAGCTTTTGCAATATCAGCAGCCTCTTTAAATGGTTCAACACCCCAGTATTCACAAGATTCACTAACATATTGGCGAAAATTACCAACATTACAGCCAATTTCCAAAACTTTAGAATATTTTTTTGGTAAAAATTGAATCATTTCTGACCTTGCAGAGCTTGTACCAGTATAAAATTGTTGCGATTGTTCATTAATCATACGACCTCTGTAAAATTATCACTACCAAACACCTTTTTAATACCTTCCAAAAACCTATATCCATTGCGAGTATCCGGTTCTAAAATCATACCTTCTGCCCACTCATTCCAAGCATTGAAAAAAATGTATTCCATATCTTCTTGTTCAGCTATTTTTTTTAACTCAGTCAAATACCAAATATAATTTTTATCAGAAATTGAAGTTATTTTATATCCTCTAAACCCATGCCGTGAAGTGTTGTCCCAGTTAGAAAACGCACCTAGCCAACATTTAACCCCTTTACTACGCATATCTTTACAAAGATCACGTGAATTACGAACTATGCGTTTAATCATTTTATTACCATTGTATTTTAAAAGCAAAAATTTGAACTTAAATATTTTTAATAGACTGTATCGTATTTTGTTCCTTATTCTATTTATTTTATTAATACATCTTATAAAAGAATTATGTTGATAAAGTATACGAGAAAAAAACGGTTCTCGAATAGTAACCGCTTCCAAATTGTTGGAAATATATTTAACTTGTTCTGTATTGTATAAAGATTCTGTAAAAAAAACGCCATCAAATCCATTTTTACGAGCGTTTTTATTGAATAATTTATATATAGCTTCTTTTTCTTTAAAGTTACCATCATAAACGACAAACAAAGGTTTGTTATTGACTTTTATATATCGCTCATCTCTAAAAAACGGTAGCAAATAGTCAAAATGCTCGCTCCACTCCGCTTCGTTGCCATATTTTTGCTCCTGCAATAATTCACGACTTCCATGCCAAGAACGATTCCAGCTATGATTTGCCCAACAAAAACAAAATTTTTGCTTTATACTCTTATTTTTTAATAGATTTTCAGCCGGTTTTTCAAGCAGTTTTTTCCCGCAAAAATAATAATGATAGTATACAAAGCCATAAACACCATATTGCTTTGCAAGCTTGGTCTGCCATAACACCGTTTCCTCTTCTAAAAGGTTATAGTAATTATCGTTTAATGGTTGTAGATTTTCAGATAATCTATTTTCTTTTTTTACATTAGTCCATTCGGTAAACCCTTCCCCCCACCACATATCATTTTCTGGTATGGCATGAAATTGAGGCAAAAAATAAGCTAATATTTTTACTTTTTTGGGGGCATTGAGCTGTTCCATATTTTTTACCTACCCCCTAAATAAGTCTGTAAACTGTTTAAAAATCACATCATCACTATACTTTTCCAAAAACACATTCCTAGAATACTCATTGAATTTACTACTAAATTTGCTGGGGAATTTATTTATAGCTTCAATAAACTCTTCTGCTGTTTCGCAACATGCACCAACACGCTCAAAATCTACATCATAACCCATAAAAGCCTCCTTTGCACCAATTATATTTTTCCCATGCATTAAAGCTTCACAAGTTTTCACTTTCATTCCACTGCCTTTAAAAATAGGAAGGACAATAAGATCAGCATTTTGCATACATTCTTCTAAATTTTCAACATAACCAACAACCTCTAATTTATCATTTTTCGGCAAACTTGCCTTATCCATATCTTTACCAACGACCTTAAGCTTTATATTTACAAAAGGTAGCACTTTTTCTATAAACCATTTTATGCCGTGAATGTTTGCGGAAAAGTTTGAACCTAAAAATAATGCGTTTGGCGGAATTCCTATTTCGTTCTTGTTAAGTTCTATTTGTCTGTTTGGAAAACTAACCGGAATAACAGCATCGGCAGCTCTATCATAATTTTTTTGAATCATAAATTTATCTCTTTCATTTAGCACAACTATTTTATCCGAATATTTGCAAGCCCATTCCTCATTTTTTTTTATGACATATTGTCGAACTAAATTGTAAGGATTATCTTGCTTTGCGTATTCGTAATCGCAATTATGAAAAAAAGTTATAACCTTCTTTGAGGGATATTTTTGTTTGATAATTTTAGCTAATTTTCCATATGTAGATGAGTCTATCCATACTATACTTTTATTTTCACAAGCTTTTAGAATTTTTTGTTCATTTTGTCTGCTTAAACCATAGTATCTTCCATGCAAGAGTTCTATTTTTTTTCTGATTTTGCTTATTTTATAGTAATCAAATGGATTAAAACATTCTGCAAAGGCTATTTGACATAACACATTATAATTACGCAAGGCCACCTCTACGCCACCTGATTTCTTACCGTTAAAATCTTTGAAAGCTATCATTAAAATATTAAACATATTTAAACTCCAATTATAGATTTATAAGGAACGAGATAGTCATACCATTTATCAAAATATTTATAAACCGCATAAAAACTGTATAAAATTACAAATACATAAAAAATATTGTGTTTATTTGTGGGCAAAACGCTTAATATGTAACCTAACAATAAAGCAGTGCCCGGTACAAAATAATCCTGGACTCTTGCGATTTCTTGCATTTGATATTTAAATAAAATACCTATACAAAGCGACAAAGCAAAGCAATTAAAAAATATATTGTAGTTACTTGGAACTTTGTTCCTAGAAGCAAATAAGCAAAAGATTGATAAAAAAACTATACTTCTTAAAAAAGAAAATATTTTTGTAAATAAACCCGAGTCTACATCTTTGTTGTGATTTAAATAAGTATAAGCTTTAAGTAAAAAAGAGGAATCTGCCCCTATAATCTTTGCAAAAATAGATATAGTCTGCTCTAAAACCAAATTTAACAATTGCGACTCAGCAAAAATCAGACAAACTATATATGAGATGACAATCAGTTTGTTTGGAATTTGTTTATTCAAGAAAAAATAACATGGAAAAAGTAAAATTGCCGAGTTATGTATGCTAGCCGCAATTATTATGGCTATGCCAAATTTCAGCATGTCTTTAGATAAAATATATCTTATTCCGTATAAAAATATAGCACAAGCAAGACCTTGCCTTAACGGAAAAGGATTCACTGTAAAGAAAATTAAACAAATAAAAACACTTATCGGGCTTTTAGGAAAATATTTCCATGAACAACTATAGTATATTCCAAACATAATTGCATTATAAAAAATTAATAAACTGGTATAGCTACCTGTTAGATTAGAAAAGAATACATTTAGCAAAGTATAACCAGGTTCCATTACCACTGATCCTGTTGCGTATCTTGGACTAAACAAGCCGCTCAAGCTAGCATTGTAAAAAAAATCATGAAATTGTTCCCAATCAGTACCTGTTTCCCAACGCAAGCCACGGAATAAAGTAAAAAACAACGCTATTATCAACATTGTTATTTTCTTGTGCCGGTCAGAAATTCCTTTTACACGCTCTGCTAACAAAATAAGAAATAAAATCGAATATATAATTATATAAACGTACATAACCCTAGCCTTAATAAAACTTGCTTAAAAAGCATTATACACCTCTTTTAATTCTATCGCAAGTTTTTCTTCTCCAAATAAAATTTCAAATTGCTCTTTTTGAGCTAATTTCATTTTTTCTAGATCAACCAAACTGTTAAAAGCTATTTGCATTTTTTTTGCCAAATCATCGGCATTACCAGTTTCAAACAACCAACCAGTTTTTTCATCTATAATTTGGTCTTTAAAATATGACAAACCACTCGCTATAACAGGAATGCCAAAGTAATAAGGGAAGCTAAGTACTCCGCTTTGAGTAATTGAAATATATGGATAAACTACACATTTAGCGTTCTCAAAAAGAGATTTTATTTCTTCTGTTTCTATAAATCTATCAATAAAAATTACGTCTTCCGTTTTTTTTGAACTCTCAAAGGGATTATAATTAACAACTGGCTTTCCGGCCACAACAAGTTTTGCTTTTAACTTTGAACTTAAAAAAGCTTTGTGTAAAATTTCAATTCCTTTGTAAGCATCAACTCGTCCAAAAAATAAGATATAGTCTTTAACGCCGGTTAATTCTGGGCAAATTAAATTTCCTTTCTTTGTGATTTCAGTAATGAAATTAGGCATGCTATGAAAAAATACTTTTTTCTGCGGATACATTGTTTTTAACTGCTTTAATTGTTCTAAGCTACAAGTGCATAAATTATTACAAATTCGATGACATTTTGCCATTGCAAAATTTATATATTTTAAATATAATGTTACATTTTTTTGACCTTTTTGCTGATGAGGAATTAAATCATGAACAGTATAAATTACATTATGTTTTTTCTGTAGTCTTCCTAAAATATTTGCCATTGCATATTCGGTACTTAGCAAATGGATAATATCTATGTTTTTAATCTTATTTATTTCATTTAAAATTTTGAAGGGGTAAATTCTAAATAACAATCGTAGCCATTTATTTTTGGGTAATTCAATAGGAATTTTTGTTATAGCTTTATCTAAGTCATTATCATCATTTAATAAAGAATACATAAAAATAACTCTATGCGTTCTTAATTTTGCAAGAGAATTTGCTATGGTAAAAGAATAAGTGCGCACTCCTGCAGAAGGCTCAGTACAAATAAGCAAAATTGTTTTCATTTCACCTCCACAAAAGCAGATAAATTTTTATGATTATTTTTTTTATTACTCCTATATACCTATATTTAAATGAAACTGAAGCTTGAATAGGGAAATCGTTCCAAATATCTGACTTGCCATCCCATCCATGCCCTCCTTTAGCAGAAGCGATATCTTTGTTAAGAGCTCTAACCTTAACAAAGCGAGCATAATAGTTCCATTCATCGCTTGTAATAAAAACCGGATTGTTCAAACTTAACATAGTATGTGCAGCCGCATTGTCTATGTAATAGCCCTGTGCACCACCAAAATTTATTGGAGTTTTTACTATAGCAAGTTCTTTATCTATCCTAATTTGAACAGGCCTTAAAAAACGATTCAAAGTATTTTTTATTTTTTTATAATACCCAACTTCAGTTGAAGATTTTACATCTAGCTTAATAATTAAATTTCTTCTGATAGAATTTTGATCTATACTTGCAACGACTTTCTCTATAATGTGGGGAAAAAAATCTGACACAAAAGCATCGTCTTCCAAAATTATTGCTCGTTCAATGCCTTCATCAACTATTTTTTGGTGAGCTTTTCTATGAGCAAGCGCACAGCCAATTTCACCTCGACTTAATTCTATACCGGCAGCTCCTGTTCTATTACGGTACCATTTAAAATAATTATAACTTTTTTCTTTATCAAATATTTCTTGCAATTCTTCTTCTGTCAAAAGCCTCCCATCTATCCCCCACACAAATTCAAAAGGAAGATCCAAACCTTGCATTAGCTTTTTCATTCGCTCTTGTTTTTGAATTGCTTGTGGCAATGAGATTACAAATATTGGTATCATTTTCGTCTCCCAATTATTGTTTGATTACATGCACCAAACACATCCATTAACCTTCCATAATGTCCTTCCATCCCATAAACACCCTCAACTTCCAACCTCGCCCTCTCCCCCATCCGCACCGCCTCACTCTCATTTTCAAACAAATAATCCGCTCTATTAGCCAAATTCTCTGCATTGCAACGATCAAAAAGCAAACCAGTTTCACCCTCTTTAACTGCATCTTTAAGCGAACCTATATTAGTTGCAATTACACATTTACTAAAAGCATAGCTTTCTAAAATTGTATTTGGCAAATTTTCATACCATTCGCTTGGAACTATTGTAAAAAGACATTTTGCAAGCGTTTTTTGCATTTCGTTAAATTTCATCTCACCTAAAAATTCAATATTATGCTCTTTATTTGCCACCATATTTTTCAATTCATCTTCATAATTCCTTTCCGAAGAAAAACCGATTATTTTTAATGTTTTTTGGTTCAGCAAAAATGCTTCAAGCAAAGTTTCTATCCCCTTCTCCCTATCCAATCGCCCAATATAAAGAGCAAATGGCTCATATGAAATATTTAGATTTTTATCTGCCAAATTTTGATTAAAAAATGTTGGTAATAAAAAACACTTTTCTTTTGGGTAACCAGCTTCTATGTATTTTTGCATAGCAAATTGATTCGTAAAACAAAATGCATTTATTTTTTTACGAACTCCATAGAATTTCTGAAACCAAACTGAAAGCATTTTTATAAACGATTTAGTAGCAGAACCATAACATCTATCTATAACGGAATGCCATAATGTGCCTTGCACACATTTTTCACAAATCATATTCTTTTTAGAATTGTACAAAAACCTATTAGGGCAAATTTGCCCGTAATCAGAAATCCTTTGAACAAATGGAACTTTACATTTATTCGCCGCAGATATAATACTGCAACTTATTTTATTTTGAAAATGCAAGCAATAAATTACATCCGGCTTTTCTGCTTTTATTAACTCTATTAGCTTCTTTTTTGCTTCAAATGAATAAAACATTCTGCCTAAAACTTTAAAAAAATCTTTAAAAGATGAAAATTTGTAATCACTGAAATAAGTTTCATTCCCTTTGCCAACTGAGCTTATGAAATATTTTTCGTCACTTTTTTGATTTAAATTGTGCTTAACAGAAAAAGGAATAACCGTATGACCTTTGTTTTCTAAAAGCTCCTTTGCATTAAACATATAACGCTCTGGGCCTCCGCTTATGAAGTAGCGATAGTTTATTAAAATAATTTTCATTTTACCAAACTCCCCATCTTCCTCCGCACCACCCATGGCACAACTTTGTGCAAGTTTTTCTTCATAACCGGAGCAACCGTTCCCATCATCCAGCAATTCTTAGGGCAATTTTTAACGCACTCACGAACCTCGCAAGCTTCCGCAGAATTCCAAATATCACTGAAACTCTTTCCGCTACGAATATTTCCCATAGACTTTTTCCAATACTTCTCCTCCAAAGCATTGCAGGGATAAACCTCGCCATAAGGATCAATGAAAAAGTTTGCCGTGCCGGCTTCGCATGGCAATAAACGTTTGTTTCCATTTATATAATTGATTAAACCATAATTAAAATAAGCCCTAAACCACGACTTAGGCTCTTTCTCCTTTAGCAAACGATTAATCAATTCGTCTATATTTTTGCAAAGCTCGTCTTTATTAGAAATTTGATTGTCAAATTTGTGAAAATAATAACCATTGTGAAACGCCGCAGTAGCAAATTCCAAGTTCATTGTGCGACCAAGCTCGTAAAGCGGAATCAAATCATTTGAGTTATGATCGCTAAGAGTCATCCCAAAACCAATATCCTTAACCTTCATCTCATGCAAAAGCTTCAAAGTTCGCAAACCCCTTTCATAGCCATCTTCTCTGCCACGCAAAAAATTATTCGTCTGTTCCATCCCTTCAATGCTAACACGAATACCTATGTTTGGGAAACGCTCTGCCAGCTTCACAGTCTTTTCAGTCCAATAACCGCTAGTGCTAATTACAATACGAGGCGCCTTTGTATATAAAACTTCTACAATATCCTCCAAATCGTCACGCAAAAACGGCTCTCCTCCTGTCACATTAGCAAACTTCAACTTAGGCAAAATCTCCAATTCTTTTGCCTTAATCTCTTTTTCAGGATCAGTAGGATTTTCCCAAATACCGCACATCTTACACCGCATTTGGCAACGGTAGGTAGTGATTACAGAAACATCGGTGGGAGCTTTACCCATACACCTCCCTCGTCTTTGCCGCTATCTTATCCCAATCATATTGTTCTTTCAACAAAGCATCGTAATCATTGTTTGAACCAGAATTTGAGAATTTACAGAATATTTTTTCCGCTAAGATATTTGCGTTGCCGCAAGGAAAATAACACTCCTCCGGTAAACCAACTTCCTTATGCTCCGGTATATCACTTGCCAAAATATGGCAACCATAACTCATCGCTTCCAGCAACGTAAAAGGCAAACCTTCATGGTAGCTGGGAATCACAAATAAACCACACTCCAAAAATAACCTTTCCTTAGCCTCACCCTGCACAAAACCAGGCAACTCAACACCCAACTCCTTTGCCCTCTTAACCAAATCACGAGAATACTTAGAATCATGATCTGCCCTACCAGCAATCACAATCCTGTTAACTCCTACAGCCTCCAACAAATCATCAAAGCCTTTTTCTTTCACAAACCTGCCTATGGCGAAAATAAATTTGCCCTCACCATTATTTTTGCGTTGCGGGAGTTCAATGCCGTTGGGGATAATCACAGATTTTCTGTTTTTTGATACTGGGCTTGATTTATTCAAAACAATAATGCGGTTGGAAAATTTAACGCCTATGCTCTCCCCGAATTTTAATACTTTTTTTGCAAAAAATCCCCACTTACCTCTTTTGTAATCTGCACCATGATGCGTTAAAACCACCTTACAGCCTATCAACCTAAACAGGGGTGCAAAGAGCGCAGGGCCAATACCGTGGATGTGAACTATATTTGGTTTATTGAATAATATATGGAAAAATGCAAAAAACATATAGGAAATAGTCTCAAAATACTGGTTCGCAATGCATGGCAGCCAAACCATTTTCACTTCGCTAGAATCACTTATTCTATACCTCTTGCGTCCATAAACGGTAATGTTTAAACCCGCTTTCGCAAGCTTAGGATACAATTTTTCGCAGTGTGTTTCTATGCCACCCTGAACATTAGGAAAGCCGCGCAAGCCAACGACGGATATTTTCACCCCAACAACCCCTCCCTTCCAAACCGAGCCTCAGCCAAAGGCTTTAAGGTAAACCTTACCGCTTGGATAGCGAAAAATGTTTGTTCCCTGAAATGAGAAAAAAGTGTTTGAGTTCCTGACATTCGAGAGAGAATATAGAAAATTCCGGCTAAATTACCTCCCAATACCCAGCTTTATCAGACCCAACCCGCCTAAGCAAGCCTTTCAGCTTCAATTTGTTTATATTTACACGAATGTTTTTTTCGTTTATTCCTACAAGTTTACTCAATTCTGCCTGCGTAATGTTCGGTTTTTTTTGAATCAAATGCAGTATATTTTTTGCTCTAAAAGATAATTTTTCTAGGTCTCTTTCTATGCCTTCCGAGCCTTCTAGGTCTTTTACTAGGTCTCTTTCTAGGTCTTCCGAGCCTTCTAGACCTTTTACTAGGTCTCTTTCGCCATACTTAAAAACGATTTTTATAAAATTATCGGTTATTTCAAAGGGAATAATATCATATTTTTCCATAATTCTAGGAATTCCCGAACCTAAATGCTCAACTATTCCCAAATCCTTAAAAACACGCATGATTTCCTTATTACGTGGCGAAGAAAGCCCACTGTAAAAATCTTCCTCATTAAAACCATAAGGCAAGCCTCCAGCCGAGATAATCTCCAAACGATCTGAGAAAAATTCAAACTTCGGCGATGCTCCATTTGAGTAGTCATTATGAACAATAGCATTAACCACAGCCTCTCTCAATGCTACAAAATCAATCTTCTCACGCTCCATTCTGTGAGGATACGTTATCTTGGTGTATATTGTATTCTCAACCTTCATTTTATCTAAAACCGAATACAAAGCCTTTGGCAAAGAACATCTTCCGAAATCAACATTTTCAATTAAATCTACACGAGTTGTATCGGCATATTTTGCAACTTGAATCGAAATTCCATTTTCATCGCTCAACAAATACGCCGCATAATTCAACTTGCCTTCCGGAGTCAGCAATTCCAAAGTCCTCATAAAAGAAGAATTCAAACTCATCTTTTTTTCTTGATAATATATTTTTAGCTGTTCAAAAGTTAAATCCGTTCTTGGAGATAAAATATTGCCTATAGTATTGCGAATTCTCTTATTAAACAACTTCTCTATCATATACTGCGGCATTTGCTCCGCTGCTCCGCTTACCCTAAAAAAACATCCCTTACTGGTCATCCCAATTTTTGAAATAAAATACGGTTTTTCTAAGCCACTCGCTATCGTTATTTTTATTATCTGCTTATTTTCATATTCTTCCAAAGAAACATCAAATAAGCCCATAACAGAAGGGCTTATGTTGTTCCGTATTCTATCTTTAATTTTCAATTGCGTATCATCTATGTTTTCAACACCATAAATTTTCAAATCATTTTCTATTCCAATATATATAACCCCACCTTCTGATGAATTTAAAAAAGCAACAACTGCCCTTTCCAACTTATCCGTAAGCTGTCTTTTATACTCTATTCTATGTTTGTTCCCTAAAATGAGAAAAAAGTGTTTGAGTTCCTGACATTCGAGAGAGAATATAGAAAATTCCGGCTAACTTAGCTCCTAGTATCCAGCTTAATTAGTGGAAAAAAAATCTATATTATAACCTATGATCGGAATCAAAAAAAATGCTGTGATTTTGATGGCAATCTGCATGATGTTTGCAACGCAGTTGGAGGCTGCCCCACAAGCGTTCATAAGTTTTAAGTTTTCAAATCAAAGCATTGGCTGGGAAAAAGATGGATATTGGGTTGGCGCTATTAACGAAGATGCGAAAACCATTACTTTTACCACTCAAAGGTGGATTGAAAACATAGACAAACTTAGCGCTATTTTCGAGCTTGATGAAGAAGGAGCGGCATTTGTAGATTCAAAACCGCAATTGAGCGGAATTTCGCAAAATGATTTTCGTAAGGATATTGTTTATAAAGTTGGGGATAATGAATATACGGTAAAATTTGTATCGCCACAAGCAACTGGATTGCCGGTGGTTAGGATAGATACAGATGGCGGTGTTGGGATTTTGGATAGAGAAACTTGGGTTACAATGACGTTTGCCTTGACCGATCCAAACAATCAAAACAATAACATCTCATCAATTAGTAATCAGCAGATTAGAGGACGAGGAAACTCTACTTGGACTGGCAATTATCCTGATGGTAAACTGCCTTATCGTATAAGATTTAGGAATAATCAACAGCAATCACCTTTTGGACTTCCAGCTGCAAGAAACTGGGTGTTGTTAAATTCGGGCCACATCATAAACAATTCAGTAGGATTTGAGTTGGGGCAACGATTAGGATTAGATTACACTTGCTCTTATCACCATGTTGAACTTTATTTAAATGGGAGTTATAGGGGTGCTTATCTTTTTACCGAACATAGACAGGCAGATCCAGCTGAATTTGGCGCTCCAGGAAGACCAAAAGTTGATCTGAATGAAGGCTGGTTTGTTGAAATTGATAGATATTATAAAGAAGAGCCAAGATTTAGGACGACAAGCTACAACTTGCCGATTATGATAAAGTCCCCGGAACCTAGCGGTCCTGTTAATATGACAAATCCAGCGTATGAGTTTGTAAGAAACGATTGGAACGAATTAACAGATTTAATGGCCTCTGCAAGTTTCCCAGAAAACGACTATCGCAATTTTATCGACATTGAAACATTTGTCAAATATTTTTTGGTACAGACGATTATCATGAATGTGGATCTTTTTCGTCGAGGAGCGGAAGAAGGGAAAGAAATTGGAAGCACTTTTTTCTATAAGGACAAAGATGGAAAAATAAGCGCCGGCCCCCTTTGGGATCTTGACTTTACTTTTCTGCTAGCTCCGTTTGTGTTTAATGGGAGAGAATTTCCTCCTAATTCATTTCCATACCAAATTCATCCTTGGTTCAATCGCTTTTTTCAAGATCCTGTGTTTCTTGCAAGATATAAAGAAATTTGGAACGATAATTTTACGGATAATATATCAACTATGTCAGTGTTTATTGACAATTTGGCAAACAAGCTTGTAGAAAGTGCGGCGCAAAACTATGAATCTATTTCACACTTTAACACACATATAGATGGCGTAAAGTGGTATTTTAATACAAGAATCGCCTATCTCAATGAAGAATACAACAAGGTAGAAGTCCTCCCCGCCGACAAAGATTTCGGCATAGCAACTTACAGCGACCCGGTTTCTCCACAAACAATCACTCTTGTTGCATACGGAGAAATGACGAATTTAGCGGCAAGCTTGCAGAAAGGTGAAGAGTCGGATTTTGAAATTTCTACCGAATTAACTCCAACACCAACCGGCAACGGCGGATATTTAGCAACCATAAGCATTAAACCTAAGGATGAACTTTCAGTAGGCATGTATAACGATGTTTTGACTTTAAACGGCGAAAATCAGGGGAACCCATTTTCTTTAAATGTGCCCTTGAGTTTTGCGGTTAAGCTTGCTCCAGACGTAATATTCCCCACAAGCGCAACGCTTACTTATGGCAAAGCGCTTAGTGATGCAGTATTTGAAGAAGGAAGCGGTGATGGAACATTTGCATTTGTAAACCCGAACTTAAAGCCAACCGTAGCGCAAAGCGGTTTCTACAAAATGATATTCACACCCAGCGATAATGAAACCTACAATACCGTAGAGCAAGAAGTGATGGTAATAATAACAAAAGCAGAAATAGCCAAACCCGCTCTTGCAAAAGCAAAGTTTGACTACACCGGCGAAACCATAACAGTAACACTAGAACCCGCAAGCAACCTCTACACCCTAACCGGCGACACTGAAAAAATCGCCCCCGGCACCTACACCGCAATCGTATCCCTAAGCGACCCTGCCAACTACCGCTGGGTCGGCGAAAACGATGACTTCGAACCATTCAACCTATCTTGGGAAATAGACTCTTCAACGCCAATTCTTTTCGTTGACCGCAAGGGCATGCAATACACCCCTATAGCAACGCAATACTACAATCTCCGCGGGCAACCTTTGGGAACAACCAAACCAACCACACCCGGCATATACATCGAAAAACACGGGAAATATACGCAAAGGATCATTATACGCTGAGTTCCAGTGCCATGGAACCATGAGGGTTTCCGCTGGACATTTCGTTGGTGAACCACCAAAGATGGGTACTTCTCCTTTTTTCTATAGTAAGTGATGATTAACTCAATGTTTGGGTATAGGGTATGGGGTATAGGGTATAGGCAATGCAAAAAAACATTGTTTTTAAGCAGATTTAGTCGTTTATTTGTGCAGCTCCCTATACCCCACACCCCATACCCTATACCCAAGCGAGTAAATCAGCGTTTACTATATTATTAGACTGTTGTTCAAAAAAGATACTATGGAGAGTTTTTAATGAGTAATGCAACTTTAAACATTGAAGGTAAAGAATATTCCCTACCTGTAATAAAAGGAACGGAAGGTGAGTTTGCAGTAGATATATCCAAACTAAGGGATCAAAGCCAATACATAACCCTTGACGATGGTCTTGGGAACACCGGTAGCTGCACAAGCGCAATTACCTTCATAGATGGTGACAAAGGTATTTTGCGCTATAGAGGATATCCTATTGAGGAACTTGCCGAAAAAAGCACTTTTGTAGAAACCGCGTGGACAATTATCTGGGGGCGCCTTCCAACCGAAAGCGAACTGCGCAGATTTTCCGGGCTTTTAACAGAGCACGAGCTACTACACGAGGGTATAAAACATCACTTCGACGGTTTTCCAATTGACGCTCCGCCAATGGCTATCTTGAGCGCAATGATAAACTCAATAGGTTGCTACTATCAAGATCTATTGACTAACATGAGCTCCGAAGCAGATTTTGAAGATGTTGCCGCAAGGTTAATTTCAAAAGTTCGCACAATATCAGCCGCTGCGTATAAAATGAGCATCGGTAGGCCAATTATATATGGAGTGCCGGAATATAGTTATGTGCAGAACTTTTTGCACATGATGTTTTCCTTGCCCAACAGACCTTACATAGCAGACCCGGACATAGTGAAAGCGCTTAACCTGTTTTTGATTTTGCATGCAGACCATGAGCAGAATTGCAGCACGAGCACGGTTCGTATGGTTGCAAGCAGCGGCGCAAATTTATTTGCAAGCGTTGCGGCTGGTGTGTGCGCTTTGTGGGGACCTTTGCATGGCGGCGCAAATCAGGCGGCGGTGCAAATGCTGGAAGAGATTCAGAAAGCCAATTTACCCGTCAAAGACTTTGTGGAAAAAGTTAAACGCAAAGAAAACGGAATTAAATTGATGGGCTTTGGGCACAGAGTCTATAAGAATTTTGACCCGCGTTCCAAAATTTTGCACGATATTGCTAAAAAAATCTTGAATAAAAAGGGGCAGAGCGATGAGCTTTTAGACATTGCTCAAGAGCTTGCAGAAGTAGCGCTCAAAGATGAATACTTCATTGAGCGCAAGCTTTACCCGAACGTGGATTTTTATTCCGGAATAATTATGCGTGCCATTGGTATTCCGCTGAACATGTTCACGGTTATGTTTGCTATTGGTCGTATGCCGGGCTGGATTGCCAACTGGAAAGAAGTTTACGATAACAAAAAGCAAAGGATTTACCGCCCGCGGCAAATTTACACCGGCAAAAATCAGAGACCTTACGAGCTTATAGACAAGCGAATATCTCCCTGAGCCACTATCCAGCGGTGCGTGGCGATTTCGGCTAGGTCCATATCATGAGTTGCTATTAAAAAAGCTTGGTTATATTTTTCGTTCAGTTTCAGAATGAGTGATTTGAGCACTTCGGCATTCTTTTCGTCTAAGTTGCCGCTAGGCTCATCTGCTATAATCAAATTCGGACGGTTCATAAGCGCGCGAGCGAGAGCAACGCGCTGGCGTTCGCCGCCGGAAAGCTCTCTGGGCAAGTGCTTCGCTCTGTCTGAGAGACCAACATAGTTCAAAAGTTCCAGTGCTATTTCGCGACTTTCGTTCTCATCTCGTTTGTCTATTTTAGCGGGCATAAGCACGTTTTCAAGTGCGGTAAATTCGGAAAGCAGATGATGAAACTGAAACATAAAACCCAGTTTTTTGCGATGGAACACATCTATTTCACGTCTTGAAAATTTAGACATGTCCTTGCCTTCAAAAAAAACCGAACCGCTTGTAGGTCTATCCAGTACCCCGACTATATTTAGAAAAGTAGACTTGCCGGAACCGCTAGCTCCGGTCAGCACAGCTATACTGCCCTCGTTAAGCGTAAAATTTACATTTTTTAATATTTCAAGACCACCGCCGGTTTCTCTATAAACCTTAGACAATCCTCGTGTTTCAAGTAAGTATGACATAGCTTGAATGTAGAAATTGTCTGAATCGTATTTTCTATAGTAATCACTGATTAAGTCGTTGTTTGGGATTGGGGACTAGGGATTGGGGATTGGATTTTGCAAAAACCACTGTTTTTAAGCAGATTTAACCGTTTTTTCTGAGCCAATCTAATC
>JAITUM010000065.1 GCA_031286305.1 Candidatus Fibrimonadaceae bacterium
CCAATGGTGATACCACGTGCTTCGCCAATGGTGATGCCTCGCGCCTCGCCCTGCTCCTCAGCATAAGCCAATTGAGCGTAGCGGTCGTTCTTGCCCATAAAACGAGCTAAATACTGATCATACTCCATAGAAGTAAAATTAGCAAATTCAGCGCGGGTGTATAAACGGTCAAGAAGAGCATTTTTAAAATGCGCAGGCTTTTCCTCAAATTCATGGGCATGGCGGAGAGAGTACAAAAACTGCTGTGCCGTAGGCACGAAGTAGGCAGTTTTTGAACAGCCGCAGGCTGGCCCCAGCGGATCTGATGTATGCAGTGATGGGGCGAACGAGGCTCTGGTCGAGTGAGTAAATAAGCTGGTCACCAAAGCTCTGGCATTATTTTTTTGTCTGAACCATGATTCACCTGATTAAAGGATTAACATGATTGTCTAATAGCTTGTTATTGTGGAGACGTTTGAACTCTAAGCTTTTGGCACCGAAGTTAATCAATAAACCTATTTGCATCTTATATGCCTCCAAATAATTTATAGCTTGAGCTAAGTGAACTTTTTCAAGAATAACTAATGCCTTAAGTTCTACCATAATCAAGTTTTCAACAAAAAAATCAACTCTACGTGTTCCAATTTGAATATTTTTGTAAAAAATTGACATTTCCATTTCTCGAACAAAATTTAAGTTCGCTTCTTGCAGCTCAATTTCCAGAGCTCTCTGATAAATGACCTCTTGAAACCCATTTCCAAGAATTCTATGCACATTCATAGCACAGCGTATAATTTTGCTAGTTAGAGCATCATTTTGCATATCAAGTAAATCCTTTAATCAAGTGAATCATGGTTCTGACAAAAAGGAATGTATTTAGCATTGCCACGAGCAAGTCTTTGTCTTCTTCGCTTGCGAATACTCTTTTGAATGCCAAATCTTGCGTTAGCTGGGCGTAGCGTCCAAGAGTTATTTTTTCCATAAGAACCTCCGTTAATTTATGTTCTCTATTACCTTAGACGGAAAAAACGGGAAAAATAATTTTAAAAATGCAAAAAAATGCATCTTATTCGGCATTTCCTATGCCTCACCCCTTCGGGGCCAGCTTTTAGCTGTTCGCCTAATGGCACTTCCTGTGCCCGGCGTGCAACTGCCTGTTGTCATTTGCGGCTATTTTGAGTAAATATCGTCGTTTTATTTGAATTAAATCGGGGCGTTGCGGCATAGGAGGCACTAACTGGCATGTTTGTGTTGCTTTGCTATAGCAAGCGGTAAGTGCAACAATTCATGGCTGGGCGAAACATGATTGCCCTGCAACGAATTATGGTTACCCAACCACAAATCAATACGAAGTCATTTTGGGTGCCTCATTGTCGAAGTCAGGTGGGTTTTGCTACGAATGATTGATGTCAACGCATTGGGGGTAAGATAGAAATAATTTCTCCAATCATATATAGCGGAATAGAATGTAAGTTTCCTTCATGCCCATAGTTTTTGAGCGAGAAATGATAAATAATTATTTAATGGATTCTGTGTATAGAAATACAGTGCAAAAAGATATAGTTCAGAGGCTTAAAATAGACGATGCAGCCCGATTGGACGATGTGATTAAGTTTTTATTTGACAATATAGGCAACGAAACATCTTTGCTTGGCGTGCAGAGAAAATTGAAAAGCTCCGGTATAGATATATCACCAACAACTCTCAATGCTTATGTAAAAGGCTTGCTAGACAGTTATCTTATGTATAAATGCGAACGATACGATATTAAAGGCAAAAGAATTTTAGAATCCAATGCCAAGTATTATGCCGCAGATATAGGTTTGCGAACAGCATTGCTTGGCAAGCAAGATGCTGACTTTGGCAGAGCTTTGGAAAATATAGTTTATTTGGAACTTTTGCGACGTGGCTATCAGGTGCATGTGGGGAAAGTTAAAAGTAGAGATATGATAGAAGTTGATTTTGTGGCTACGCGAGCTGGCGGCGAGATAGAGTATTATCAAGTGGCGTGGAGCGTATTGGGAGACCCGAACACCTTGCGCCGCGAATTAGCATCGTTGGAAGCGATTAGAGATAACTATCCCAAATACCTGCTAACCATGGATTATGGCAGTGGCATGAATAACGGCATAAGCCGTTTGAATGTGTTGAAGTGGTTGGCGGGGTAACATCAACCATTGCAACAATTTACTAAATCCCCCACACAGGAATAGAAAGCACGTCATTATCAATTGGAACCACGGAATCGTAAAAACACAGAACGGCTCCGGTTCCTACTTCTTTTTTTGACTCTTTCAAAATGTAAAATTTTTTGCAAGAATGTTTGTCCGGAGCGGCAGTTTTCTTTATTTCTATGGGATGCAAAATTCCGTTCTGCTCTATGATAAAATCTATCTCTACTCCATTGCTATCTCTGTAAAAACTTATATTTTCTTCCAAGCCGTTGTGTCTGTAACTTTTAAGTATCTCACATAACACATAAGTTTCCAGCATTGCGCCGCTCATCGCACCGTTCATAAGGGTTTCGGCAGAATTCCATTTTGTTAAATAGCTTGCCAACCCGGTATCTAAGAAATAAACTTTCGGAGTATTCACAATTCTCCTGTTCATATTTGCGCTATACGGCTCCACCAACATTACAATACCAGCGCGCACCAAGGAATCAAGCCAGATTTTTGCTGTTTTTACGTTTATATCAACATCATTTGCAAGATTTGCGTAATTCAGCAAATTGCCGGTTCTAGCAGCAACAGCCCGAATAAAATCATAGTATTTCAACTCGTTTTTCAAGCCCAAATCATCCCTCGCATCGCGTTCAATGTATGTTTGCAAGTAGCTCTTATAAAAGGTTTCCGTTCTTGTTTTTGGGAAAGCGTAAAGCGCAGGAAAGGACCCTCTTAAAATAAAGTCAAATATCTGCTTTGCAGTAAAAGAAGTTTGCGATTTGTTTTGTTTTAGCAAAGCGAAAGAAGGCAAGAATGGAATGCTTTTACCAGCATTCTGCATAATTTCTTTTTGAGAAAGCCCCATTAAATCTATTATGGCAATACGTCCCGCTAAAGTTTCTCTAATGCCTTTCATTAACCTGAATTGCTGTGAACCCGAAAGCCAAAAGGCGCCTCTTTCCTTTGGGTGTTCGTCCACGTAAATCTTTATTTCCGTAAAAAGCTCCGGAGCGTATTGTGCTTCATCTATAATCACAGGCGGCGGATAGGTTTGTAAAAATAATTTCGGGTCATTTTTCGCAAAATTTCTCGTTTGAACATCGTCCAGCGATATGTATCTTCTTCCACTTTCCTTGATTTCCTTCAGCAAGGTGGATTTGCCCGCTTGCCGCATTCCGCACAAAAGCAACACAGGGAAACTCTGCGAAGTTTCCTTTATAAATGGCTGCAAGGTTCTTTTTATCATACAATTTCCTCATGCTAATCCGCCAGTACACTGGACGATTAGCATAAATATAGTAAAATATTCCGATAAAACTGCAACCGAGCTGTCCGCCATTTCTCATAGAGATGTCCCTTGGATAACCACGAAAAACAAATGTGAAATACCTTACGAATCTGTGTTTTACAGAACATTTGAAACATCTAGTTAAAATTTGCTTGCAAGGCGTTAAAAAGTAAAGGGGTGCGAACAGGTCTAAGAGTTATTAATGAAAATTACTTTCAAATTTTGGCTCGTGGAGGTTTTTTCCCAAAAATATTTCACAACGAAAATCTTGATTCTGCTTACAGTGAACTTGAAAGTTTGCTAATTGTGATTCACAATCGCCTTAGGGAGGGATATTCTGGATATTCGATGTCGATGTTGGGTATATTAAAACCAGTAGCGATGATATTAAAATTTCAAATGTCATTCCCGTGATGCAGAGACTTAAAACTGCTGGATTCACCGAAATAGATCTTTCGATACGTAAGCCTGAACATTTGGTAAAATCTTTTATCGTGTTACCATTTAAATAATAATGGTAACTTTGTATATTCAAGGTATAGATTAAAATAAAATGGAGATTTTATTTATGTTCAATCGCTTAACTTTATTGTTTTGTACAATATTTTTACTTTTAACTGCATGTGGCAGTTCCAAGGGTAGTGGAAATCCTACAAGTAACGATAGCACAGATGGTAGAGCCGAGTTTGGTGGTCGTCGTGGTATTCCTGCAGAAGGTAGTAGCCAAGATAAGCTTGGAAGTTTAATGATTGGGCACGCTGGCGATTATAAACTGCCTCAAGGAACAGTTAAAACTCCAGATCTGGAGGATATAGATATTGATAGCGATGCATCTCGTTCCAAGCCTGAAATTAGGCAGGCTGTAGAAGCACGTATGCCTTCTTTAAGGAGAATTTATAGCGATTATTTAAAGGAGAAATCCAACATTAGTGGTAAAATTATATTCAAATTTACCATTGTTTCTAGCGGAGAAATTATTGATATTAGTGTAATATCAAGCACTACTGGTTTCCCTGAATTTGAAAAAGAAATTCAAAGAAAAATTGCCACCTGGAAGTGGAAGGCAATAGAGGGCGGTAACACTACTGTTACAATTCCATTTAACTTCATAGAATAGTTTTCAAGTCACTAACAACATGGTCATGGTCAAGATGGTAGCTTAGCAACAAAACGCCCTAGAAACAGCGTATCCCAAGTCGCCTTTGTTTAGCATTTGAGTTACCTCTTGAACATTCTCAATAACTATTTCCGATTTATCAACATAAACGCTTTTCCAAACTTTGCGCCAATCGTCAATGGAGCCCCTTTCAAAAGCGCATAAAATACCCTCAACACCCCACTCTTCCACAGGGTCGCTTGGCGAAACATCT
>JAITUM010000112.1 GCA_031286305.1 Candidatus Fibrimonadaceae bacterium
ATTGGGGATTAGGGATTAGATTGGCTCAGAAAAAACGGTTAAATCTGCTTAAAAACAGTGGTTTTTGCAAAATCCAATCCCCAATCCCTAGTCCCCAATCCCAAACAACGACTTAATCATTGATTACTATAGAAAACTAACCGCACCCTCAACGGTGCAACCCCTCCAAACCCCACTCCCCAAGGGTTGGCAAGGGTAAACAAAAACGAGGAAATGAGATTAAAATAATTCCGAATGCGAGCCTGTGCGCGTAGCTGTTAATACCAAAGCTTCATTATCTATCCAGTAAATAAGCAACCAGTCAGGCGCAATATGACATTCACGGAATCCAACATAATTACCCCTTAGTGGATGGTCGCGATGCTTGAGTTCCAAAGTTTCCCGATTTTGTGTTTATTAGAAGTTTCAAGCCTAAGCACCGTTAGTCTTCCTCGGCATCAAGAGCCGCGTTCATTTCCTCAACAGTTGCGTAACTTTTAGTCTTTATTTTTCCTGCTCTTATATCCCTAACTTCCTGCATAGCAGCCAAAGTCTCCGCGTTATATTCGGGCTGCTTAAATACAGGAAATATTACAACTTCAATTTCTCGCCCAATATACTCGTTTGGAATAAAGGTATCAAGCCTGTTATCCTTCGGGATGCAGGTAGTGCGGTATGCTTGATTAAAAGCGTTAGTCATTGTAGCCATTTTAACCTCCATCGTTAATATAGTAAATTAAAGAGGCAGGACACCCCCCCAACGGTGCGAGCTTCCCAAGCTCAGCAGAGACCAGAAAGATTCAACCTCAAATTCTGCGATGCGTTTCTACGCCTTCAACGTAGATTGCACTGTGGGGTCTTGCGGGGCAAAGATGTTCGCAGGCACCACAACCTGTGCAACGGTTTGGGTCTATCATTGGGATTTTAAGCGAGTTGGGGTCATCGGCGTTTTTGGGGATTCTGCTTATCGCTCCTGTGGGGCATTTGCGTGAGCAAAGGTCACAGTTGTCGCTTCTAGTGTTGACAATGCAAAGATTTGATTTCCAAATTGCCGTTCCAATTTGAATTGAAGACTTTTCTGCTCTTGTGACAGAGCGTATTGCACCGGTGGGACAAACTCCGGAACACTGAACGCATTCGGGGCGGCAGTAACCGCGTTCAAAAGACATGTGCGGTTTTGTTTTATCTGTGCGCAACACTTGATTTGAACAAACCGTAACGCAAAGCTGGCAACCTATGCAGCGGTCATGGAAATTTTTCCAACTGTCCGCACCCGCCGGAACCACCGGTTTTGAGCGTTGTGGAGCTTTTTTATCTTCGAGGCGAGCAAGACCGCCGTCAAACTCATTGGCTATGGCGCAGGTCACAAAACCCGAAGCAAGCAATGCGGTTTTCGATATAAAATTGCGGCGCGTTTGTCCCTCGTCGCTAAGTTTGTCCGGCGATTTGTGCAAAGCGTATCTCATAGCCCCCTTGGGGCAACTCTTTATGCAATTAAAACAAGAAACGCACTCTGAATAGTCTATTCTTTTATTCACCGCATCTATGCAAGACGCTTTGCAATTTTTGGCACATATGCCGCAACCCTTGCATTTTTCGTTATCAATGCGCACTTTGAACATGGAATATTTGCTGAGCAATCCGAGAAAAGCACCAACGGGGCAAACTCTGTTGCAATACTTACGCCCGCTTTTTAGAGCAAAAGTGACCACAACCACAAAGCTTACAATCGCTAAAACCAACGCCGCCGAACCCTTTATCCATATATCCACGGAATAAAAAGCATAACTGTCAAAACGCTCTGCAAAGTAAGCGAGCAGATTATTTCCATATTTATAAACAGGACCTAAAATTAACGAAACCATTCTCCCAAACATGCTATAAGGGTCAATCACATTAACAAGACCGCCTTTGCCCAAAAACAATGGCAAAATAAAAATAAGAATCAAAACATATCGCAAAATAATCCAAACCTTACGTGGCGGGTTATAAGAAAAACGCGTTTTTTTTGCCAAACGTGAGACCACATCTTGAAAAACTCCCAGCGGGCAGATTGTGGAACAGTAAACGCGCCCAAGGAGCAGGGTTAAAAATATTATGCTTGCAAAAATCACAGTTTGCGTGGCAAGGATTGCCGGAACCAACTGTACTTTGGCGCACCATCCCAAGTAAGCATGCACTGTTCCCGTAAAATCAAGAAAAAGCAGCGTGAGAGCGGTAAAGAAGAACAGGGCAAGAGCAACACGAAGTTTTTTTAGTTGAGAGCGGCGCATAATGTCAATGTAGAAAATATTTTTGGCAAAATTTTGATAAAACCACCAAACTCCAGGACAAACGCCAAAGGCGGTTGAAGCAAGGGGGACTCCCTTCCCGCTTTACATTTTCCCCCATATTTAAAAATTAAGATGCGTTTGCCCTGAGCCTTTTTCACCCAAAGTCTTTTTCCCCTTGACATTTTTTTAAAAATTTACTATATTTATACCCACGCGGTGGTAACTCAGTTGGTAGAGTATCAGCCTTCCAAGCTGACTGTCGCCGGTTCGAGCCCGGTCCGCCGCTTATCAAGCCATCAAATCAATAATATCCCCGCCATCCAGCTTTAACGGATGCCCGGCAGGAGTGTTGGTCTCAGGCTTTTCCTCTTCCTGATCCTTTTTACCCTGTTGCTGCTGTTGCTGATTACCGCCGCCATCCGGATTTGCGTCCTCGGTTTCATCGTTTTTTTGAACGGTATTGTTTTTTAAATCATCTATACGCTGCATTTCAGCAAGCGCCTTGGCTACATCACCAAAAGCTTTCCCCTGTTCCTGCGAGCGCAAACCCGACATTGTCTCCGAGCGCTGCAACGTATCCTGATTCTGAATAGGAGGGAGCATAAGAACCTCTCTTATATTTTTAACAACAATTTAGCTCTGAGTTTTAACATCGCTTTGGAATGTATTTGCGATACACGCCCCTCAGTTAAACCCATTGCCAGACCAATCTCCTTCAAAGTCATTTCTTCATAATGATAAAGAGCTATCACCTGTCGCTCATTCTCCGCTAAAGCAAGCAAGGCCTCTGTCAAAACTCTCTTTGTTTCTTCTGTGCCAAGCCTGTCTAAAGGGTTTTCTGCCTCTTTGTCTTCTAAAGTATCTATCAAGCTAATTTCCGTAGATTCACCAAAACTACTGGTAATCACTTCGTTTAGCGAAATTATGGATGTTGAAGCAACCTCGCTTAAAAGGTCTTCAAACTCCCCCATTTTTAAATTCAAATGTTCCGCAACCTCACTATCGTATGGAGTTCTCCCAATTTCTTTTTCAAGTTCAACATAGGCATTTCTCACCATTTTCGCCTTTCGCCTTATTAAACGAGGAACCCAGTCTTGCTCTCTGAGAGCATCTAAAATTGCACCTCTTATTTTATGAGTTGCATAAGTTTCAAATTTTACTTCCCTGCTCCTGTCAAAAGACTCAACCGCTTTTATCAACCCTATAACACCTGTTCCTACCAAGTCGTTCAACTGAACATTCTTTGGCAAACCTATAGACATTCTCTGAGCTGTATAACGCACCAAAGGCGTATACTCAGCAAGTATTTTATCACGAGCCACCAAGTTGCCGCACTCTTTATATTCTCTCCACAAGGTTTCAAGATCCACTTCTATCTTCCTCCTTTTCCTTACCTTGCTCTTTTAACCATGCCACTTCTTCGGCATCCGGTTCGGTTACGTGATAAGAAAGACCGCCATCTACTCTAGCAACACTTTTTTCTTTGGCATCTAATAAAATTGTTTTTAAAAAAGTATCTACCAGCATGGCAAAAAGCAACCAAAAAACTCCGCTAACCAAAACTGCTTTTACAAGAGCAAAGGCAATTTGCTTAAAACTCATCGAAGGTGCTAAAATTAAGTCTATTAAAAGCACCGCCCAAAACACCACTATCACAATGGTCTTGGTTATTATATTGGTAATTTTTCTTAGCTCCATTTTTGTTCTCCATTATTTCACAAGCCACTCTGCAATTATTTCCTTTTCAGCACTCACTATATTATCCGGACCTTGACCATTACCTATATAAGAGAGTGGGATTTCAAATTTTATTGGCAACCAAAGCAAAGCACCTTGCTCGGAGGCCTCGTCTTGCTTTGTAAAAATTACGCGGTTTGCTTTTAGAGCGGCATAAACTTCTGTAGACTTTTTCAAATCGCTATCACGCATATTCAGCGGCAAAACAACATGCATCTCATCCGGGCGGATAGCATCATGAAACGCTTTGACTTCTTCTTCATGTTCCTTGTTTCCCAAGCTACGGCCTGCGGTATCAACTAAAACCAAAGATTTATTTCTCAGCCTTTCAAAAATTTCCGGAATCTCTTCGGGAGAATAAGCTCGCTCAAGCGTGATGTCTGCGGCGGCGGCAAAAGCTTCCATTTGCTCCATTGCACCCATGCGGCAGCAATCTGTTGTCACTATGGCAACGTTGGGGTTGCCTGTTATGGTAGCTCTGCCTGCAAGCTTTGATATAATTCCGGACTTTCCGGAACCTGTGGGGCCAATGAACATTTGCACCAAAGGTCTGCCTTTGCGCAACCTTGGGCGTGGCGCTATGGAAATTCTGTTTGCCAAAGCTTTTTTCATTTGCTCTCTGATGGAAACTTCATCCCTTGAGTTTGCAGGGCAAAGAAGCATAACTTCTGCAAGCAAGTCTTGAACAATTTGAGCGGACAATCCGCTTTTGGTGAGCTTTGCAGTAATGGAATTAAATTCTTTTGGAATTCTGTCGCGAACTACCCTAACACCTTCTAAAAAATCATTTCTAGTTGCAGCAAAATCTTCTCTCAGTTTTCTCACCTCTGCAAGGGTGCTCTCCATGCAGTCAATTAACCTGTCGTTATTTACCTTGACCGGTTCCGGTGCTACATTTTTTGGCGGAAGCGGGGGGCGGTCCAAGTTTCGCCATTCAACAGGTTTCACTCCCTTGTTGTTGTAAATAGCCAGTTTTTCAGTGCCTCTTCTTCCGGGAGGCGGCGGTGCTTCTGCAATGTCATCTAAAGTAACGGTGACTTCTACCTTTTCATTTGGGTTCTTGGAGTTTTTAAGCTCCTGCTGCTGCAATATAACAGCATCGGGACCGAGTTCCTCTTTTATGCGCTGAAAGGCTTCCGTAAAAGTGCCTGCTCTATATTTTTTAATCATGTGTTCCTAAAGTCTCCGCTACAGTTATGTTAACACCAGTGACAATTTCACTATAAGATAAAACTACTAAATTCGGAAAGTTACTTTCAAGCAATTTTTTCAAAGGATAACGTATGTTAGGCGAACAAACTATTATGGGCTGGTCACCTGCCGCTTGAATTTTTGTTTGAATAATTTCCATCCGTTCCAAAATGCGCCCGACTAAATCCGGCCTAATTACCAACCTTGGCCCCCTGTTTGTGGACTGAAGCGAAGCTTCCAGCATTTGCTCCAAATCCGGCGCAAGGGCTATAACCGACATTTGCCCGTCGTTTACATAGGGTTTGCAAATTTGCCTTGTTAAGCCAAGCCTAACCTGTTCGTTTATAAACACCGAATCTTTTGAGATTTTTGCAGCATTTGCCATCAGTTCCAAAATGCTTGCCAAGTCTCTTATGGAAATTCTCTCTTGCAGCAATATGCACAAAACCTGCTGTATTTCGCCAACAGAAAGCATTGGAGCAAGTTCATCAACAACGGCAGGGCTGTTCTTTTTTACATTTTCAATCAAGGTTTTTACATCTTGTCTCATCAAAATTTCTGCAGCGTGGCGGCGAATTATTTCTGTTAAGTGCGTTGCCAAAACCGCCGGCAACTCAACCACAGTGTACCCGGCAAGCTCAGCGGCTTCCTTTTGGCTTTCCGTTATCCAAAGAGCCTCCAAATTGAACGCAGGCTCCCTTGTTCTTATACCCGGTATGCGCTGGCTAACATTCCCCGGATTCATGGCAAGGTAAGAACCCATCATCAATTCTCCCTTACCGGTATCATTGCCTTTTATTTTGATTAAATACTCATTTGGCGAAAGCTGAATATTATCTCTTATGCGTATGGGCGGAACTATCATCCCAAGCTCGCCGGCCATTTGCCTGCGCAGCATTGTTATTCTTTCCAACAAATCTCCGCCCTGATTTACATCAACCAATGGAATTAAACCATAACCTATTTCAAGCTCCATTTGGTCAACCAGCAGATAGTCCTCAATTTTTTCTTCTCTGGGTGCAGCAGCCGATTCTTCTTCAGCTTTTTTTACCAGTTCAGCCTCTTCTTTTGTTTGCTTGTCTGAAACTCCGAATGCCATTCTGTAAGCTGTGAAACCTAGCAGCAAACCTATAGCCAAAAACGGAAACGTGGGCATACCCGGAACAATACCCAAAACCAACATAACAAATGCCGATATTGCAAGTGCTTTGGAACTCTGCGTAAACTGCGAAATTAACTCCGCACCCAAGTTGCTCTTTGAGGCTGCTCTTGTAACTATTATACCCGAAGATGTTGAAATCATCAACGCGGGAATCTGGCTCACCAAGCCATCACCAATAGTTAGTTTGGTAAAGAGTTCTATGGACTCAGCTGCCGTTTTGCCTTGCAAAACTATGCCCAAAATAAAACCACCCACTATATTTATAGCCACAATTATCAAACCCGCTATGGCATCGCCTCTAACAAATTTTGAAGCACCATCCATGGCTCCGTAAAAGTCCGCTTCTCTGCTAATATCTATTCGCCTTTGTTTTGCTTCTTCCTCTGTTATATGACCTGAATTCAAATCTGCATCTACCGCCATCTGTTTTTGCGGCATTGCATCTAATGTAAACCTAGCAGCAACTTCTGCTATGCGCGTTGAACCTTTTGTTATGACTATAAATTGTATAAGCACCAAAATCAAGAATATTATTGTTCCAACTACTATATTGCCCGCTGTCACATAATTTCCAAACGCAGATATAACCTGCCCTGCATCACCCTCCGACAAAATAAGCCTTGTAGTAGCAACGTTCAAAGCCAGCCTAAAAAGTGTAACCACCAAAAGCAAGCTGGGATAAATGGAAAAATCAAGTACATTATCTATTACCATACTGGTCATTAAAACAAGCAAAGCAGCACCTATCATAGCAGTTAGAAAAATGTCCACAAGCATTTTTGGCAAGGGAATTACCATTATTAGAACTATGCAAACAATGCCGAGAATCACCAAAGCATCGCGGTACTTTGAAAACGGATTATTCTGTAAAAAGTTTTTGGCAGATTCCAGGGTTGGCGGCATACTACTCCACTTTCTGCAGGGTTTTCCCAATATTAGGGAGTTTCAAACCGGTACCCTGAGCCATTACATTCCCAAGGCTATCCAAGCGAACCACTTTTCCTGCTTCTCTGTCCACAACCCATGCTCCCCCATCCGCAATAAACGCACTCACCGAAACCGGTAATAAAAATCCCTCAACAGCCATTCCGTCTATAACGGTCATGTTGAGATCCATAACATTGCCTTTGAATGGCCCTTTAAAACGGTAAACTTTTGCTCTGTCTCTATCAGAAACCCACACGCTTCCATTGGTTGCCGAAACAGAGCTGGCAAAACCAAAGTTTGTTATCTCTGCCAAAACATCTCCCAAGGTGTTCACCGCTAATACTTTTGAACTGCTTGCTACGAATGCAACTCCGCTTTGCCAGTCCAAGCTTACCATAGAAGGACGAGTCCAAGCATTTGATATGTATTCTAAATCGGAATCCCCAACATAACCAACAATGTCATTTTGAGGAACCGTAAACCACACTGCACCGCTTTGAAACTGATTTGCAGCAGGTCCTGTGATTGAGCCAATATCATAACTTGCGGCAACAGAGCCGAGCAAGTCTCCGGCAAATTCAAAGCTTCGCAATTTGTCTGCATCTGCAACCCACACACGACCGCCTTCCACCACCTCTACAGCTATTCCCGTTGGTATTCTAAACAGTTCATTGTTTTTATACAATAATTTTCCATAAGTATTGTAAATGGAAAAGCTTCCGGAGCGATCCGCAACAAATAACCTTCCGGTATTTGAATTTACTGCAATATCGTTTATAAAATCAAAACCATCATTTATTCTGGCAACTTCCACACCTGCCGGCGAATACTTCACAATATCTTTTTCCGATGCAACCCAAACAGAAGCGAACTCCGTATACACAACCAAGTGCACCTTGTAGAGCCTCTCCCCGTGGCCACCCGAATCTTCTATTCGCAAAAACGACGAGCTATCCGTAATCACCGTATTCGGCACAATCCACTCATAAACAAAAAGAGTGTCGTCTTCTAATTTCTTTCTGACATTACCCATTCTTTCCGGCATTGTCACTTTTGGATAAAACGCTTTGTTAAAAGATCTTTCCAAAACAAGCGAAATTTCCAATCGGTCGCCGGGATGCGCAGCTATGGTCAAAATCGAATCGCCTGGGCGGCTTACGCCCTCAATTGTGATGTTTTTAATGCGGGGCAAAATATTTTTTACTTCAATCACAATGGGTCGGCTTTCCAAACCATCAACAACGGCATAAACGGTATCTCTGTAAAAATATGTTGAGTCAATCCTCCAAGCTCCTTCATCAATTGCAACGCTGTCCAGCTTCACAAAGGGTGTTGGCGGAGTTTCCCAGTAAAAGTATGCAGTATCAGCTATTATGAATTTTTTGGCATCCACGGCCTGTTTGCGATATGCTATGCGAGCGTTTCCCGTTTTCCAGCCTATAATGCTCACATCTTCAACAGGCTCTTTTAATTTTATCCAAACAGGGAAAAGCCCACCATTGTAATGTTTGCTATCTCTGTGCGATTCCGGTTCCCACAAAGGCTCCTTGCTTTCCCTTGAGCAAGCAAAGAAAAAAACAGACAATATTGCCAATACTACCAAAGGCAGCAAAAGTTTTGCCGGAATTAAACGCATAGATGTAATGTAGAAATTTTGGGACAAGCTTATTTTTAAAATAACATCCCGCAACGCCCAGTTTTTTCTATATTGCATCTTAATGCTCATTGCTAACCCAATTTACGATGTCACTTTTAAGCGTTTGTTGGAGAACAACCGTGTAGCTAAATTTTTAATCGGTACAATTCTCAACTGCAAGGTTCTTTCTCTTGTGCCAAGCATTCAAGAACACTCGGATTTTGGGGAAGATGCCGGCAAGCTAACGCTTTTCCGCATGGATTTTGCAGCTACAATAGAAACAGAGGAAGAAGGTGAAAAGAGGGTTATTATTGAAATGCAAAAAGCATTGCATTTGGGCGATGTCTATCGCTTTAGAAAATATTTAGGCAAAGAATATAGGGAATCAAAACTTCCAATAATATCCATATACATTTTGGGTTTTAACTTATCCGTAGATTCCCCCGCCTTTGCCGCTCACCCCTGCTACCGCGACTTAACCACCAACGAGAAACTCGAAATTAACGACCATTTTGTTGAACATTTAACTCACAAATCTTATTTTGTTCAAGCAAAAAAGATAAAACCGAGCTACAATACTAGGCTCGAGAAATTGCTTTCAATTTTTGAGCAGGCTAATTTTGCCGGCGACAGCAAAACCACTAAGCATTTTTTGTTTGAAACCGATGACCACGAAATTAAGGAAGTTCTTAAAGTTTTGCATTATGTTGCAGTTGATAAAGAGACTCGCGAAAAGCTTGACAAAGAAGATTATTATCAAGGCGCTATGGAAGAGATGTTTGGCGCCAAGGACAGGGAGCTTGCCGAAACCAAAGTGAAACTGGAGAAGGCGAATAAGGAATTTGGGTTGCAAGTTCAAGTTATTGAACAGAAGGAAAGGAAGCTTGGATTGCAAGCTCAAGCTCTTGAACAGAAGGACAGGGAACTTGGGCTGCAAGCTCAGATCCTTGAACAGAAGGATAAGGAGCTTGGGCTGCAAGCTCAAACTCTTGAGCAACAGCAAAAAGAGATAGAGATTTTGAAGAAACAACTTATTATTGAACGTGGTAAAACTTAATGTTTAATTACTATATTACCAAATCTTATGCCACAAGAGCGCACATTGGTATCCTTTGATTGGGCGATAAAGTATTTGCTTAGAAATAAAGCGGACTATGTTATTTTAGAGGGCTTTTTAACCACTCTTTTGGGTAAAGAAATCAAAATCAAAAGTTTACCAGATAGCGAGAGCGGCAAGAGATTGGCAAATGACAAAGTTAACAGGGTTGATGTGCTGGCAGAGGAGAGTGACGGCTTTTTGGTTGTGATAGAGATACAATTCATCACAGAAATGGACTATTTGACAAATTCCACTCCCTACTCCCCACTCCCTCCCAAAGCAGATAAGTCTATAAAAATCAACATTGTTTACTTTGATTTAGGCATAGGCAAGGATTATATTTATCACGGCACAACTACTTTCAAAGGTTTGCATTACAATGATGAGTTGGAGCTTTCTCCAGCTCAAAGGACTGAGTTTGCGAGGCTTGAGGTAAAGGATATTTATCCTGAGTATTATTTGTTGAAGGTTGATCGTTTTAGGGACATAGTTAAGAGTAAGCTTGACGAGTGGATGTATTATTTAAAGAATTCTTCTATCAAGTCAGATTTTGCCGCTCCTGGTTTACTTGAGGCTGATAGTCGTCTTGAGTATAGTCGTTTGAGCCCCGAGGACAGGCGTTCTTACGACAAGCATGTTGATAATCGTCGCAGTGAGAAGAGTACTATTTACACCGCTAAGCTTGAGGGCAAGGCTGAGGGTCATGCTGAGGGTAAGCTTGAGGGCAAGGCTGAAGGTATTTTACAAGTGGCAAAGAAGATGAAAGCTGAGGGCGTGGATATTGGTATTATATTGAAGGTGACGGGTCTGTCCGATGAGGACGTTGCAAAGCTGGCGGTTTAGTTGAGGTTATTTAAACATTGCAAAACTGGCGGTTTAATTGAGAATTGAGAATTGAGAATAGTGCAACACCAAATGTTTAATTGTGCAAATATATTTGCTTCTGCGGATAGTTCCGTGAATATTACCAGCCTACGGCTGTTTACCAGCGAAATGCAAAGCGGAAAGGGTATTCTCCATTCTCAACTCTATAACTCCCCCCTCTCAACTGCCAAGTCTTTTAGCTACGTTGTAACCCCCCCCCCCCCCCTATAGTATACGTTACATATCGGCACGCTTGGGACATGGGACAAGCGATGTGCAAAACTACGTTGTCCGGGACAAGGGACATGAATTTTTGCACAAATCATTTCCCAGCCAATGCAGCTCAGCGTTTCGCTTGTCCCATGTCCCAAGCGACGAAGCTCTACATGCCCATCGCCGCTTGTCCCAAGCGACGAAGTTCAAGTTTCCCTCTCAACAATAGGAGTTCTCCATGAAAAATCCAATCCTTAAACTCTTGTCAATCCTTCTAATCGGGGGCATCGGGGTTCAGACAATAATCTCCTGCTCTAGCTCGGAGTTTCCCGATGTACCACCGCCTTCGGCAGATAGTGCACAAAATAGCAGTTCTTCCGAGGCAACGGGCAAGTTTTGCGTATATTACGTTACAGAAACCTGCTTCCCCACCACCATGCCTTCTTGCGCTTTGGACGGAGTATTAATGGATTACTGCCCCTCTTTTGAGGAGCAAAGCAGCAGTTCTGACGCTTCATCGTCGTCTGTTGGGCAGAGCGGTGATTCCAATGCTTCTTCATCTTCCGTTGGACAGAGCAGCGGTTCCGATGATTCTTCATCTTCGGTTGGGCAAAGCAGTAGTTCTGTTGCTTCTTCATCTTCGGTTGGACAGAGCAGCGGTTCCGATGATTCTTCATCTTCTGTTGGTCAAAGCAGTAGTTCTGTTGCCTCGTCTTCTTCTGTTGAGCAAAGCAGCAGCTCCGCTGTGCCTAGCTCCTCTAGCGTTGCCCCAAGCAGTAGCTCTGTTAGCGGCACTAGCGGTACTTTCACAGATTCTCGCGACAGCAAAAGTTACAAGTGGGTTAAGATTGGCACTCAAACTTGGATGGCTGAGAACTTGAATTACAATGTAACAGGTAGCAATTGCTACAATAATCAAGAATCTAATTGCGGCACTTACGGTCGTTTGTACAACTGGGCTACAGCTATGGCAATTAACACTTCATGTAACAGTCAACTCATTGCCAGTTGTGGAGCAACCGTGACTACGCCACACCGAGGCGTATGCCCCACAGGCTGGCATTTGCCTAGCGATGCCGAGTGGACGGCGTTGGCAAACTTTGTTGGTACTAGTGCTGGCACTAAGCTCAAGGCTAATAGTAGTCTTTGGACCTCTAATACTGGTACTGATGACTACGGCTTTTCGGCCCTTCCGGGCGGCGGCATCGGCAGTAGCTTCTACAATGTCGGCTACTACGGCCTCTGGTGGAGTAGTACCGAGCTCGATGCCAGCTACGCATGGCTCCGGTACATGGACGCCGGCAGCAGCGGCGTGGACAGGTACAACTACTACAAGGCGGGTCTGTTCAGTGTTCGTTGTGTCAAGGACGACTGAGCAAAAAGAACTAGCACTATGGTGGTGCGAGCCTTGTTAAATCTCATCTCCCTGCGGGGGTTTGACAAGGGAAAACAAATAAACGGGGAATGGAGAAAATGAAAAATGAAGGCTACGGAAATTTTAAGCCATTATACGCAATTCCCTGTACTGCTTAATATATTAGAGTACAAAAAAATTGTATTGGGAAATCCCGAAAATTGGGACGACAAAACGGATAAAAATATAGTAGAATATGAAAAAAATAAATATGAGAAAAAAACTATTAGAGCATTATGCCTAACAGAATTCACAGAATTGGGATATGATAATATTCTTCATTGGAAAATTTATGCCGCCGGAAAATCAGGTTGCCGCATAGACTTTGATAAAGAAATGCTTGAAGAAGTTGTAAAATCCCACAAAGCTGAAATAGGAAAAGTTAAATATTTAAATAGCGAAGCCTTAAAAAAGAAACCAAAGAACTTGCCGAAAAACCCTCTATTTCTCAAACGCAATTCCTATTCCGCCGAAAATGAATGGCGGATTGTATGGATTGACAAAGAGAACAAAAAGTTTGAATTAAACATTTCAAAATACTTCAAAAAAGGAATAATCAAATGTATTAGGCTTAGCCCTGATTTGCCGGAAGACTTAGCTAAAAAGTTATGTTCTTTTTTGAAAAAGAAATATAAAATAAAATTTGTCCATTCCTGGATACTTCAAAATCCTAATTGGGAACGTGAAGCCAGAAAAATCTTCAATCTTTCATCAACAGAGGTTCGCCATGAAAAAAACAATCCTTAAACTCTTGTCAATCCTCCTAATCGGGGGCATCGGGGTTCAGACAATAATTTCCTGCTCTAGCTCGAGCATACCGGACTTGCCTCCGCCAGATAGCGAGTTGAGCAGCAGCTCGCAGGCAATGGTGCTGTGCGTTTATTCCGACCGATGTACGGAATCTCCTTACGGAACATGCCCGGGCGGCGGTGTAGTGAGCGATTTTTGCCCTCATGATTTTCCGCAAAACTCAAGCTCCGGCGGTACATCGGGCACTTCAAGCTCTTCCGGCAACGGTTTGCCAAGCTACGAATTCTGCATTTTCCATGCAGACAGTCAATGTCTGCCCGGTCCGCACACTTCGTGCCCGGGAGTAAACGGAACGCTAAGCAACACTTGCCCATACCCGCCTTATGCGCAAACTAGCAGCAGTAGCGTGGGAACGAGTTCGAACTCTTCCAAACAAAGTAGTAGCAGTTTAGCGGGCACTTGCCCGATAATTCCAAATACAAGCGCCGGCATTACTTTTACCGATCCTAGAGATAGCAAAAAGTACAAATATGAACTTTTGCCAAGTGGACGAGTTTGGATGATGGAAAATCTGAACTATTCCGCTAACGGTACGCTCGGCTGGTGTTATGGAACAGGAACAGATTTAGGAATAGTAGGAGCGGATGGACCCGGCTGTGCCGATGGCTATGGCAGAACTTATTTTTGGTCGTCCACAAATATATGCCCCGAAGGCTGGGAAGTGCCAAGCCGAGCAGATTGGGCATCATTAACTTATCCCAATCCCAGCCCGCCAAATGATTTTTATATACACGCCGGTAATTATAATCTTAATGCGTCGTATCCGCCGCTAGGCTGGAAAGGCAGAAATAGCGCCGGCTTTTATTGGACAAGTGAAGCAAATAATATTTTTGTCTATATATGGTCAAGCGTTGATATACAAAGCACCGCCAGCAATACTGACCGCTTCTCTGTTCGTTGCGTTGCCAGTGCAACTGTGGAGCCAAAATGCAATGGAACCGGATATAGTCTTGAAACTAGTTTCTGCCATGAAGGAACGATTTATGAGCATGCGTCTTGCGGCAACAGATGGTATAACTCTGTAACGCAAGTATGCGATGGCACTACTATACTTGCAAAATGCGGTGAAGATTCCTACAATTCTGCAACTCATTTCTGCTCCAGTTGTGAAGGAGTTCTTCCTTTATGCGGCGGCAATACCTATGATGCATTAGCACAGGGATGCGTTGGTACTACCATAGTTTCAACAAAATGCGGTGGAGTCTTTTATAATCCGGCAACTCATTTCTGCTCTAATGGCGAAATTTTATTGCTATGTGACGGTAAACCGTATAATCCGTTAATAGAAGTATGTAACGGTAACTCTGTGTTTCCGTTATGTGGAACAACGCCATACAACCCCGCATTGTATAAATGTGAAAATGGTATTGTAACACCTATTTAATGAAGTCTTTATAAAAAACTAGCACCATAGTGATACAAGCCTTGCCAAATCTACTTCCCTTGATTTGGCAAAGGCGAACAAATAGATAGGGAATGGAGAAAAAAACATGGGCAAGAAAATTATACTGCCAATCCTTTTAATCGGGGCCGTTGCGGCTCAGGCATTCCCTCATTACGAAGCATTTCTCGATAGCATGGAAACCTATGCAAATGCAATGCTGCCGGAAAAAGAACGGATAGATTCACTAAAGGCAATTGTAAATGCAGAAACCATAAGCCCAAAAGACGAGTTTGAAAAACAAACGGACTACGAAAAACGACTTGCAGACTCTGAAAAAGAAAAACAGCAAAAAATACTCGCGCTGAAACAAGACTACCAAAACAGAACAAAAGAAACGATGGATAAACTCAAAGCCGGTATAACTTCCAAAAACGATATCCAACCAAATTGGGAAGGAATACTTAAAAAAGACGGAGACATAGAAGAATACAGGGAGCGCATAAATAAAATCACCGACAAGATTTCTGAAGGAACGGCTAGAAACGAGCAAATAACCGGTCTGTTCACCGAACTGGACTTTGAGCAAAAAGAAGCGAAAGCGTTGGCAAAACATTGGTTTAGCAAAAAACAGACCTACATAACTCGTTTGCAAAAAGCACGCGAGCTAATGCAAGATTATATTATTCAGGAACAGACAAAGATTTTAACTACAGATAGGCAAAAGTTTGAAATGAGCTTGGGCGCCTACAACGCAGACAAAGAAGAGTTTGAATTCAGCATGAACGATGCCGATTCTAAAACCGTTCCTTTTGATTTTAGCGGCACGGTAAAGATATCTCCCCAACAGGCGCGTGAAACCAACCGTCAAACGGAGGATTTTACTGCCAGCATTGGTTACATAAATTTTCCGCTTATTACGGATGAAGCGACATTATATCCGGGTGTTAAAAAAGCCAATGTTTTTTATAAGGATCAGGAGCTTAAAACAGCAGGTTTGTTCAAGATACCTCCCAGTCCCGGTCTGAGTCAGCATAGCAATTTTAGAGAATGGGCAATCTATGCCGATTCTTTGCTCACCGGCAAGCTTGCCCCAAGAAACCTTGATTCTCTTTATGCCATGAGTGCCGTTGCTACCAAATCGTTAAAAGAGAAGAAGGATAGCGGTCCTTCTTTGTCTAACAAGGCCATTTTTCGCATAGCTATGTTTGGGCTTTCTGCTACAAGTCTTGGGATCGGATTATGGCATAACAGCCAGGTGGATTCTAATGTTAAGAAGGCTAGCAGATCGATGCTTGAATATTCCACCGCGTTAAACGACCCTTCTGCTACGCCAAATGAGCTAAACGATAAATACGAAGCCTACAGGAATAACATAAGCGATTTAAAAAACAGCGAAGATTTAAGAGCTGCATTTTACATAGGCGCAGGAGTCTTTGGAACAGCAGGAATTTTAAGCTTCTTTTTTTAACGTGGTAAAAAAACTATATCTTAAACTTTACAATTGCATTTTTTAGTTCCGTGGACATGTTTTGGAGCTCCTTGGCAGATTCGTTTACACTAGCGGCACCCTGAGCACTTGTTTTAGCTACGCTATTCATGTTCTGAACGCTTTGATTAACATTGTTTGTGCCCTTTGCTGCTTCACCGGCATTCCTGGAAACATCGTTCACTCCCTTTGCTATTTCGTTAATTGCACTTGTAACACGCTTTGCTCCTATATTTGCCTGCGCAATGTTACTTGCTATTTCGTTGCTCGCCCTAGTCTGCTGACTCACCTGTCCAACTATGGACTCCACAGAACTACTTATTTTATCAATAATCTCGCTAACATCGTTAATCACCGTTATAGCATCGCTTGTGCCGCTTTGAATGCCCTCAATGCGGCGTGCAATATCGTCTGCGCTTTTAGCACTTTGATTTGCAAGCTCCTTGATTTCGCCGGCCACAACAGCAAAACCCTTGCCTGCCTCACCGGCAGAAGCAGCCTCAATAGTTGCGTTAAGAGCAAGTAGATTCGTTTTATCGGCAATTTTTTTAATCACATCGGTAACTTGTCCGATTTCTTTAGCTGCAACTCCTAGTGTATTCATTGCGCTTGTAGCATCCGTCGCTTTGCTTGTAGCCTCGGTTGCAACCTTACGAACCTCGGTTGTGTTGCTTGCTATTTGATTTATGCTTGCGCTCATCTCTTCTACAGCACTTGCTATAGTGTTCATGTTCACAGACATTTCTTCTGCCGCTCCAGCCACTTCGTTGGCATTTACCGAGGCTTCTTCGGCACCGCTTGCCATAGCATTTATATTAACCGACATACTTTCAGTGGTATTCACAACCATTGAAGACTGGTTTACCGTATCTTCCGAAGATTCTATGAGATTGCGAGAAATGGAAGAAAGACCTTCTGCAGCGGTTGCCAACGAAGTTGTCACAAATTTGGTTTCGGCAATGGGAAGTTTAAATGCATCCAGCAACTTGTTGAAAGAGTAAGCTATATCCCCTATTTCATCTTTAGATTGCTCTGCAATTTTTTGAGTTAGGTCCCAGTTTGTTGAAACCAATTTGATTGTTTCAACCGCTTTTTTCAAAGGACCCATCAGCCTCCCTATGAACACATTAACAATTATGAAAATCAATGCTATAACCGCCATCATTGCCGAAAAAATCGTAGTCATATTGGTTTGCAAATAATCTGCTGTGCTCAAAGGGTGAATTGCAACCACATACCAACCCAAAGCCGGTACCATGCTTATAGCGCCGGTGCCTTCTTTGCTAACAAAATGCTGTGTTTTGTTTGGCGAAAGGTCTTTAATGCGGTTCATTATTTCCGCTCCGGTATTGCCGAGGTGTTTGTTAATAAGAGCCTTATCCGATACAAGCCGTGTATCGCGAGCTCCGGTAATTTCTCCGGTACTGTTGAAAAAATACAGGTTTGCGTTACCGGAGTAATCTTTATATATAGACTCTATAAAAGCCGTTAAATCAATTCCGGTTCCCAATATGCCAATAGGTTTGCGTTTATTATCAAAAACCGGCGCATTAATCCAAAGGTTTATTTTTTTCAAATCGGGATTATAATTGATATTGAAGTTGTATTTCTCCGTTTCGTGAAGTGTCATTTTATACCAATAATTATCAGGTTTTTCAACATCCACCGTAAATACATAGGCGTCATCCGAATGGAATTTTTTATCCACATCACTTACCCAAAACACCGTATTTCCGGCAAAAGCTCTTCGGTAACCGGCTATTTCTTCAAGAGCAATTTGCCCCAGTTCTTGTTCACTTGGGTTCGCAAAATATCGTTGTATCAGCGGAGACCCTGCCATTTTAAGCGCAATAGCAATTTCGCCATTAACCGAGGCTTCCAGCTTCATGCGTTCAATTTCCAGCACCTGTTCCAGCTCATATCCCTTGCTTTCACGGATAATATCTCGCATTGAAACAAAAAACGCTCCACTTCCGGTAACTAAAATCAACAGAAACAAAATAACTGAAAAAAACAGAAATTTACGCTTTATAGACGTTCTAGCAGCCATATCATGCTCCTTTTTTAAAAGATAAGATGAAATATAGAAAATGCTGATTTACTCGCTTGGGTATGGGGAATTGCACAAAAAACAGCTAAACCTCCACCAAAACTTAAAGTAAAACTTAAAGTTGTGAAAAAAAGCCACTTTTTTTTGGTGATTTTTAGTTTTTGGCACGGAAATCGCATTAACTCTTAGCAGAAACACATGGAGTGGCTTTTGATTGAGGCTTCTCCAACAAGCAAAGGAGTTTGTCATGAAAATCAATCATAATGTTAATGCGATGATAACGCAACACGCGTTGTATCAAAATAACACAGCCATGGGAAAGAGCTTAGAAAAGCTCTCCACTGGTCTGCGAATAAACCGCGCTCAAGATGATGCTGCAGGCCTTGCGATGAGTGAGCAAATGCGAACACAGATCCGCGGTTTGGGAAAAGCCAAACAAAATTCTCAAGACGGCATTGCCGCATTGCAGATAGCGGAAGGCGGTTTGGCAGAAATCACCAACATTATGCAAAGGCAGCGCGAGTTGGCTATCCAGTCTGCCAACGATACTCTAACGAGTACCGAGCGCAAATATTTGGATTTGGAGTTCCAAGAACTCACAAAGGAAATTGCCCGCATTGCCAAAACAACAGATTACAACGGCAAAAACATGCTGAATTGGAGCGAAGACCCCAATCTAAGCTTTGGCGCAGTGGGAGATAAATATCAATTAGAAAGAGAATTACGATATGAGCATGATAGATTAGCGGCATTAGGCATCACATTCTCTGGTAATGCTGCTGTTGGCCAAGCATACGACGATGCCCTTGCGACACTTCAAACTATGATAGATAATGTAGACGGCGACCCAGATGCTATACGGGATGCGATTGATGAACTGCGAGGTCATGTAAATACTTTAAAAGGTCATCTCCCCCCTCCTGACGATTGGTCTGTCAAAGACAAACTGCTTTTTGAACAGGTAGTGGAAAGGTTGGATATGATAGCCAATAGCAATGCGAAACCTATTACAGACAGCTTGGTAGAGCTTTATCATAACATGGTAAAGAACGATATGACCAGTGCAGCGTCTTATACCTTGCATATAGGGCCGAATTATTCTACAGGCGTAGGCGGAATATATTCAAACCAAATGACCATAACGTATATATCGTTAAATCCAGGGTCTATTGGTCTTTCTACAAAGAATATCAAGTTCCAAAACAACGCAACCGAAGCGATTGACCACCTCACAAAGGTAATCAAAAGCGTTAGCGGAGTTCGTGCGAAAATGGGTACCTATATCAACCGCTTGGAATATACAATAAACAATATTGCAAGCTTGGAATATAACACTCAAGATGCTGAAAGCCGCATTAGAGACACCGATTTTGCCAAGGAAACCACAAGTTTCACTCGAAATCAGATTCTGGTACAGTCTGCAACAAGTATGTTAGCGCAGGCAAATACTCTGCCGCAAACGGCACTGACACTCATAAACTCATAAATGAAGTAAAATGGTTTAAACGGAACCTTTTACTCCTTTGGAGGTTCCCCCGTCTGGTGAAAGCCAGACGGGCTTTTCGTCGTTGACAAAATTTCTAGATTACACCCATGCGCCTTTTATTGCTTCTTTTGGGCTTAACAAGCTTTATCTCCGCTCAGGAGAGCGTTTCGGAAATTCGACGTAACATAAAGTCGGTAAATACGGAAACCGAGCGGGAAAAAAGCTCAATGCAGAATGAAGCAAAGAGACATGCCGCTTTTATGGAAAAAAAAAAAAAAAAAAAGGTTACTTTTGAAACTCAAGAAAAAGAATTGCGCCAGCAAATAGACTCATTAAAAGCAGAAATAGAAAAACTGAGAGTTGCAAGGCAAAGGGCACTAGGCTCAGTACGGCACTTTGAAAATCGCAAAACCAAGTACAG
>JAITUM010000126.1 GCA_031286305.1 Candidatus Fibrimonadaceae bacterium
ATATCAACACGATTTATGCCCTCAAACTCATTGTCCTTATAACTCTCGCTCTCAAGAATCTCTTGAACAGCAACATCCTTGCATAGAAGCTCGCTCAAAAATCCGGAAAGAATACCAAAATTAGACGGATCTCTAAGAACCGTCTTTGCCGCCCAGTCAAAGGATATCAATGTACGGTCTTTGGACATATTAAGAACGTAGAAAATTAAACATCAATTTTACAATGTTTGCTTACACCTGATCTTCTACCAAACCTACCAATGCCATTTCAGCGGCATCGCCAACGCGGTAATTACCGAGCTTCAAAACCCTGGTATAACCACCGTTGCGGTTTGCATAGCGGGGGCCTATTACATCAAAAAGACCCTTCAAAACTTTTGGATCCATAACGTAACGAGCCGCCTGGCGGCGAGCCGCCAAATCACCTTTCTTTGCATAAGTGATTAAACGATCAACAAGACTGCGAGCCATCTTGGCCTTCAACAACGTTGTGCGAACAGCCCTCTCTTGAGGATCAGCTTCCAAACCCTTTAGCAAAATAGAAGTAGAAAGACTGCGAAGCATTGCACGCCTGTGCGATGCGTTTGCGCCCCATTTTTTAACTTTTACACCATGTCTCATTCTGCACTTCCTTCTTTTAAGTAGGCATCAACATCCATGCCAAAACTAAGACCCATAGAAGATAGTAAATCATTCAATTCAACCAAAGACTTTCTACCGAAATTCTTGTGTTTTAACATATCAGACTCTTTATTGCGAACCAAATCCGCAATCGTGCTGATACCCGCCTGCCTTAAACAATTGCTGGAACGAACAGACAACTCAAGGTCTTCAACCCTAAGCAGCAACTTCTGAGCAATAGCCTGATAATCAGCAGAACCGGTCAAATCTTCAACACTATCCAAATCACCTTCAAAGTTTATGAACATCTCCAAATGATCCACCAAAAGCTTAGACGCATACGCCAAAGCATCTTCCGGATCTATGCTGCCATTTGTGGTGATATCCAGTTCCAAACGGTTAAAGTCCGTGCGCTCCTCAACACGAGTATCAGAGACAACCATAGCCACATTCAAAACAGGATTAAAATTAGCATCTATCAAAATCTCGCCAACCGGAGCATTTTCCGAAGACCTTCTGCGATCCGGATCGTCTGCCGGAACATAACCACGGCCGGAAGAAATCTTCATCTCTATGCAAAGAGAAGCATTTCCGGTGAGAGTAGCTATATGAGCTTCCGGGTTAAGAATAACAACAGCAGGATTCGTGTCTATATTCGCAGCTGTGACCTCGCCTTCTCCGGAAACATCCAAACGCAAAGTTTCATCTTTGTCGGTCAAAAGCTTGAGGTGAATGGCCTTAAGATTAAGAATGATGTCGGTAACATCTTCTCTAACGCCCGGAATGCTGGCGTATTCTTTTTGAACCTTGTCTATTTTAACGGACACAATGGCCGCACCTTGAATAGATGACAACAAAACTCTGCGAAGAGCATTTCCAATTGTCGTTCCCCAGCCGCGTTCCAAGGCCTCTATTTCAAACTTAGCACGACGACCATTTTCAGAGACTTCCGTTTTCTGAAAATTCCGTGGCATTTTTAGGGATTTCCACACCATACTCATCTCCTTTTAAATTCTTCTTCTCTTTTTTGGGCGGCATCCGTTGTGCGGAATACCTGTAACATCCAAAATGGACAACACTTCTAAGCCTGCATTTTTAAGCGCACGAACAGCCGACTCACGAGCCGGACCGGCACCCTTAATGCGAACCGTAACCTTGCGCATACCAAGACCAAAAGCATGGAGCGCAGCGGCCTCCGAAGCAACCTGAGCTGCATAAGGCGTGCTTTTTTTGCTGCCTTTGTAGCCGGAACGGCCCGGAGAATTGCCAGCCACCAAATTTCCTTTGGCATCTGTTATGGAAATTATGGTATTGTTAAAAGAGGCATATATATGGGCTACGCCCTGCACATCTATGCGCTTTTTGCCTTTTCTAACCTTAACCTCTTCAGTTGCAACCGGTTCTGCTGCTTTTTCTTCTTTAATTTCTTCTGACACTTGCATACTCCTTACTTCTTCTTGTTAGCCACAGTTTTCTTTGGACCTTTGCGGGTGCGAGCATTCGTGCGAGTGCGCTGGCCTCTTACCGGCAAACCCTTGCGATGCCTTAAGCCGCGATAGCTTCCAATATCCTGCAAACGTTTTATGTTCAAGGTAATTTCGGCTCTTAATTGGCCTTCCACCTTATATTCCTCTTCAAGCATGCGGCGTATTTTACCCTGCTCTTCTTCGGTTAAGGTTTCTACCTTCTTGTTTTTGTCAATCCCCAATTTTCCGCAAACTTCGCGAGAAGTATGCAAGCCAACGCCAAATATAGCGGTTAAGCCATATTCCACGCTTTTCTTCTTGGGCAAATCTATACCAGCGATTCTAGCCATAATTCTCCTCTACCCCTGCTTCTGCTTGTGACGGGGATTCTTGTTGCAAATAATGCGTAAAATGCCTTTGCGGCGAACTATTTTGCATGATTCGCAACGGGCCTTAAGTGATGCTCTGACTTTCATAATTCTTCCTTCCTGCGAAACTAGTTATTTAAACCTATATGTTATACGCCCACGACCTAAATCGTATGGCGTTAGTTCAACTGTTACCCTGTCGGAAAGCAAAATGCGTATGAAATTCTTACGCATCTTTCCGGAGAGGTGTGCCAAAACCTCGTGCCCGTTATCAAGGGAAACCCGAAACAAATCGTTTCCGAGCACCTCAGTAACCGAGCCTTCTACTTGTATGCCTTCTTCTTTTGCCACTAAGATGCCGTCCTGCCGCGAATACGGCCGTGTTTAAGGAAACCCTCATAATTCTTGGTATGCAATTGGGCTTCTATTTGCCTTAAAGTGTCGAGAGCTACGCCCACAACAATCAAAACAGATGTTCCGCCTATATAAAAAGACATATTCAAAGCGTCTTTCAAATGTAATGGTCCCACACTTATTGTTGCCAAGAATATAGCTCCGGGCAAGGTTATGCGGGTCAAAATGTTATCTATGTATTCAGCGGTTTTGCGGCCCGGACGAACACCAGGTATAAAGCCGCCGGACTTTTTCAAATTATCTGCAATGTCGCTTGGGTTATATTGAATAGCGGTGTAGAAATAGGTGAAGAATATTATGAGCGTGGCAAAAATAACGCTATAGGTTATGCGGCCCGGCAAAAATGCCGCTGCAAAAGCCTCTACCCAACCGGTATTGGGAAACCAAGAAGCTATCATTGCAGGCACAAACATAATGGAAGATGCAAAAATAACGGGAATCACGCCGGCGGTATTGACCTTGAACGGCAAATAACTGCTTTGCCCGCCCATAACCTTGCGCCCCACAACTCGCTTAGGACTTTGCAACGGAATGCGGCGATTCGCTGTTTCAATGAACACAATAAAGCCCACAATCGCCACAACCAAAGTAATGATGAATATTTCTATCATCAATGGCTGGTTGCCGGCAGCGAACTGCTCATATTCCATAAACATGGCACGTGGAAGCCCACCGACAATACCTGCAAAAATGATTAAGGAAATTCCGTTGCCAACACCGCGGCTGGTAATTTGCTCACCCAAATACATTAAGAATATGGTTCCGGTGGTCATTGTTAAAACGGCCAAGAAACGGAAACCCCAGTTACCTGTTCCGCTTGCAAAATCGTCTAGCAGAACGGAAACACCCTGCATTCCACCCAAATTAACCTTAACACTGGAAAGCCAGTGCGTAATGCCCCAAGCCTGCAAAGCGGCAAGCACCACGGTAAAATATCTTGTCCATTGATTTAGCTTTGCCCTTCCTTCTTGACCTTCTTTTTGAAGCAGGCGAATTTGCGGAATGACTGCGCCCATAATCTGAATTATAATGCTTGCGCTGATATAAGGCATAATGCCGAGCGCAAATACGGTAGCTCTAGCGAATGCACCGCCGGTAAAAGTATCGTAGAGGCCAAAAAGATTATCTGAATTTTGCGCAAAAAAGCTTGCCAAGCGAGTTGGATCTACGCCGGGTATGCTTATGTGTGCACCAATACGATAAATTATTAAAACGCCAAGCGTGAAGAGCAGCTTTTTACGCAGGTCTTCTACCCTAAAGGCATTCGCAAAGGCGTCTAAGGCTTTTTTCAGTGCATCCATTCTTATTTCACCGCAATAATTTCAATTTTTCCGCCAACAGCTTCAATAGCTTTTTTTGCACTGTCGCTAACGGCGTTCACTTTAATTTCTACAGCTCTCGTAATTTTGCCATTGCCCAAAACTTTGACAGGCTTTGACACATTGCGAATAAAACCAAGGTCAAAAAGAACAATGGCATCGAACTGTGTGGTTCCTGTGGCAGCTTCCAGCTTTGCCAAATTCACAATCTGCATATCTTTGGGGAGCCTGCTTTTGAATCCGCGTTTTGGCAAACGACGTTGGATAGGCATTTGACCGCCCTCAAAAGTGACCTTGCCGGCTTGTGCGCTTTTACGCGAACCGGCACCTTTCTGACCGCGACCTCCAGTTGTTCCCCAACCAGAACCCGGACCGCGACCGATTCTTTTTCTGCCTTTAACTTTGGCTTTGCCCGGATTTATATTATTCAAAGACAACATTAAGACACCTCTGAAATTTTAATCATGTGAATAACCTTGCGAAGCATTCCCTCTATTTGAGGGCTTAGCACACGCTCCTTCTTTTTGTTTACGCCCTTCAAACCCAAAGCTTTTAAATTAGCTTTGTGAACCGGCAGCGAACGAATTGCGCTTACCACTTGCGTAACAACAATCTTTTTGCCGCGCAAAGCTTCTATGGCATTGAGCTGCTCTGTGACAATCTTTTGATTTGCATTTTGTTTAGACATTTAAGCCTCCCCGCGCAAAGCAGCAAACTGTCTTTTGTTTTTCTGAACCGCCAAACCCTGAATGCAAGCGCGAACAACGGTGTGCGGATTGGAAGAACCAAAAGTTTTTGTTAAAATATTATGAACACCGGCGAGTTCTAAAACCGCACGAGCTGCTGCACTGGCTATAACTCCGGTACCCGGGGCAGCCGGCATTAGCAACATGCGAGTTGCGCCGAATTTTATCATGACTTCGTGAGGAATTGTGCCATTGTGAAGGCTTATTTCCACAAGGTTGCGGCGTGCGCTATCACTCGCTTTGCGTACAGCTTCTGCGCTTTCTTTTGCCTTGCCTATTCCAACGCCAATTTTTCCATTGCGATTGCCAACGACAACAAGCGCACTCAAAGAAAAGCGACGACCACCCTTAACCACCTTTGCACAGCGATTAACGGCTACCGTTTTTTCTTCAAATTCCGAGTATTGAGTATCTCTTTCCAAAATAGCACCTTCGGTTAAAATTTAATTCCGCTCTCGCGCACGCTCTCTGCAAGAGCCTGCACGCGACCATGGTAAATGTAGCCGCCGCGATCAAAAACCATGGTTTCAATACCTTTGGCTTTTGCTGCTTCGGCGAGCTTTGCGCCTAATTTGCGACTCTGCTCGGTTTTTGTTAACTTGCCAAACTCACTCTGAAACTCTTTTGAGCCGGTAGAGAGCTGCAGTATGGAGACGTGCTTAACATCGTCTATTATCTGCGCAATCATGTTTTTAAGAGTGCGGCGCACAACCAAGCGCGGGCGTTCTGCCGTGCCGGAAATCTTTTTACGCACTCTCAAGTGGCGAGCAAGCCTTGAATCTAATCTTATTTTAGCTACATCATACATATCTTACTTTCCTGTCTTTTTGCCCTGTTTGCGCAAAATATACTCACCGGAGTAGCGAATACCTTTGCCTTTATAAGGTTCCGGTCTGCGATATTTGCGTATTTCCGCAGCAACCTGACCAACTTTTTGTTTATCAATCCCGCTGATAGTCACTTTCAGCTTATCTTCGCTGGCTTTCAGTTCAATGCCATCCGGAGCTTTATATTCCACCGGATGAGAAAACCCGAGCACCAAGTTCAAATCTTTGCCTTTTTGCTCAGCGCGATAACCTACGCCAACAATCTCAAGGGTTTTCTGAAACCCTTTGCTAACGCCTTCTACCATGTTCGCAACCAAAGCACGGCTTGTGCCATGAATTGAACGCGAAAATTTCTGATCGTTAGGTCTTTTAATTTCTAGACCTTCAGAGGTTTTTTCAATGGAAACAACGTCGTGAAGAACATGGGAAAGCGCTCCCTTTGGGCCTTTAACGCTAACCTTTTGACCTTCAATTATAACTTCGACCTTTTCCGGAATGGTAATTGCTTTTTTTCCTATTCTAGACATCTCTTACCTACCAAACCTTGCAGAGAACTTCGCCGCCAACATTCTGTTTGCGCGCTTCGTGATCTGTCATTACACCTTGAGAAGTTGAAAGAATGGCATACCCAAGCCCGTTAAGCACTTTGGGCAATTTTTCCGCATTTGTATAGCGGCGAAGCCCAGGGCGGCTAACGCGTTGTATTCCTTGAATTGCCGAAACACCACCTGTGTAGCGGAGCAACATTTTTATTATGCCCTGCTTTCCATCTTCAACAACAACATATTTTTTGATAAAGCCTTTTTCTTTTAGCACCCTTGCAATTTCCTGCTTCAAATTGCTGGCAGGTACATCTACCACGGGCAGCCTTGCGGCAGAAGCATTGCGTATGCGAGTGAGCATATCGGCTATTGGATCTGTGATTCCTGACATATTCTTCTCCTACCAAGATGATTTGGTTATGCCGGGTATTTCGCCGGCGAGTGCCATTTCACGGAAACATATGCGGCAAAGCCCAAAACGGCGCATAAAAGCATGCGGGCGGCCACAACGGTTGCAACGGTTGTAAGAGCGTACACCAAACTTAGGTGCTCTCTTGCATTTTTCTATCATTCTCTTGCTTGCCATATAAATCCCTACTGTTTTTCACCCGGTTTAACTTCTTGTTGTTTGCGGAACGGCAAGCCCAAAGTTTCCAAAAGCGCGCGGCCTTCTTCATCTGTTTTTGCCGATGTCACAAAAATAACATCCATTCCCAAAGTCTGAGTAACTTTTTCAATATCTATTTCTACAAAAACGGTTTGCTCTTTTATACCCATTGAATAGTTGCCGTTGCCATCAAAACCACGCTGCGGAATGCCGCGGAAATCTCGAACACGAGGCAGAGCCACGTTCACAAAACGGTATAAAAAGTCCCACATGTTTCCGCCGTTCAATGTCACCTTTGCGCCAATGCTCATGCCCTCGCGCAACTTAAAATTGGCAATGGCGTTCTTCGCTTTTGTGATCACAGCTTTTTGGCCGGTAATAATAGTGAGGATATTTGCTGCCTCATCCACTATTTTGCGATCTTTGTTTATTTTTTCGTGGCTAAGCGCTATGTTAAGCACTATCTTTCGCAGGCGCGGAACCTGCATCACGTTTTTATAATTGAAGCGTTTCTGCAAGGCAGGCACAGCTTCTTTCTTATACATTTCTTTCAATATGCTCATTTTGCAAATCCTCAAATTGCCTTGCCTGTTTTAACGCTAACTCTAATTCTTTTTTTGCCCGGCTCTCTGATTCTTTTTGTGCGAACAGGAACCCCGCCCTCCAAAAGCATAACATTAGAGATGTCTATAGGCATTTCTTTTTCAACAATACCACCGCTTTGGTTTGTTTTGTTAGGCTTCTCGTGCCTTTTGCGCACGTTAATGCCATTCACCAAAACCTTGTTCAACTTAGGAAATACTTTGAGCACAATGCCCTTTTTTCCTTTGTATTCACCGGTTATAACTAAAACTTCATCGTTCTTTTTTATTGCTGGCATTACAGTACCTCTGGAGCTAAAGATATAATCTTCATGTATTTGCGGTCGCGAAGCTCACGAGCTACAGGGCCAAAAATACGAGTGCCACGCGGTTCTCCATCTTTGTTTATGAGAACTGCCGCATTATCGGAAAAACGGATAAAGCTGCCGTCTTTGCGGCCAAGCTCTTTGCGGGTACGAACCACCACGGCATGAGCAACGGTGCCTTTTTTCACCTTGCTTTGCGGAATGGCATCTTTCACGCTAACTACAATTTTATCACCAATGCGCGCATAACGGGTGTTTGAACCACCCAGCACTCGGATGCAGGCGACTTCCTTGGCTCCGCTGTTATCGGCCACGACTAGTCTGCTTTCTTTTTGAATCATAAAGCCTTACTCCTTAAAAAACTACTTCTTTTTCTCCACTATACGCACCAAACGCCAACGTTTAGTTGCAGATAGAGGTCTTGTTTCCATTATTTCCACCAAATCACCTTTTGCCGCCTCGTTTTTTTCATCGTGGGCCTTAAGTTTTGTGCTGGTAGTCATAATTTTATTGTAAACAGGATGGCGTTTGCGATTTTCAACAACAACAGTTATGGTTTTATCCATTTTGTCGGAAAATACAACACCTTGCCTGACCTTGCGACTATTTCTTTCTTGTTTCACTTCTACTTCAGACATATTAAACTCCCTTTTGTGCAGCAAGCTTTCTGGAGCTTGTTATTGTTTTCACCCTGGCTATGTCTTTGCGAATTTCACGTATAATGTTCGGATTTTCCACATGACCGGTTTTTAATTCAAAACGAGTTTTGAGCAAACTAACACCCAAATCCTTGAGTCTCTCTTTGAGTTGCTCTTCGTTCAAAGCGTTTAGCTCTTTCATTTTTTCTTTGTGTTTCATTATATCTCCGAAGCCTCAACAATTTTAACTTTTATTGGCAGTTTCTGAGCGGCACCGCTCAAAGCTGCAATAGCAAGATTCCTTTCTACGCCGCCCATCTCAAACAGAATGCGACCCGGCAACACTACGGCTGCCCAAAATTCCGGAGCACCCTTACCCTTACCCATACGAGTCTCGGCAGGTTTCTTGGAAACAGGCTTGTCTGGAAACACGCGAATCCAAACACGACCGCCTCTTTTGATTTTGCGGGTCATGCAAATACGAGCAGCCTCTATTTGGCGAGCCGTGAGCCAACACTGCTCAAGAGCCTGAATGCCAAAATTGCCAAAGGCAATATAATCGCCGCTGGTGGCAACGCCTTTCATGCGGCCTTTCATCATTTTACGGTATCTTGTTTTCTTTGGGCTAAGCATAAATTACATCCTTTTTGGTTCGTTAGCGGAAAAATCCCCTTTGCGAAGTTTTTCTCCGTGCATAATCCAAACTTTTACTCCATTGGTGCCATAAAGAGTTTTTGCAGTGGCAGTGGCATAATCAATATCAGCGCGCAAAGTGTGCAGCGGAACTCTGCCCTCAGCGTATTTTTCAACGCGGGCAATTTCTGCGCCACCCAAACGGCCGCCTATTTGAATACGGATGCCTTCAACTCCAAAACGCATGGCATTTTGAATGGCGCGCTTCATGGCTCTGCGGCCTGTCACGCGCTTTTCCAACTGGCGGGCAATGTTTTCTGCTACCAGCTTGGCATCTGTTTCACCTCTTTTAATTTCCACTATCTCAATATGGACATCTTTTCTGGTTACAATTTTCAATTCTTCTTTCAAGCCATCCACAACCTCGCCTTTACGGCCAATTATAACACCCGGGCGGGCGGTGTGGATTAAAACCTCTACGGTATTTTTTGTGCGACGAATCTCTATTTTAGAAATTTGAGCACCTTCAAATCTTTTGGATAAGTAACGGCGAACTTGTATATCGTTGAGAATGAATTTTGAGAAATCCTTTTTCTTCTCAACAAACCACTGGGAATCCCATGTTTTGATGATTCCTAAGCGCAAACCGTTTGGATGTGTTTTTTGACCCATTAATAACTCCGACTAGTCCGAAACGACCACTGTAAGATGAGACAATGATTTATGAATAGGGAACGCTCTTCCATGCGAGCGAGGCCTTGCTCTTTTCATTATGGGGCCTCCGTCTGCGAAAATAGCGCGTATTTTGAGCTCACTCGCCGATTTGGCCGTTCCGCCTTTTTTAGCACGAGCTTGATTATAATTGTTTATAGCGGTCTTCATGGTTTTTTCAACTATGGGCGCGCCTTTTAGCTTTGTGCGCATAACCGAGAGAATACCAAAGGCTCTTTCAACGGAGCCACCCCGCAAAATATTTATCAAACGGCGCATTTTAAGAACGCCATAACGAACATTAATCACTTTAGCTACACCGTAGCAGATATCGCCGGCATCTTCGTTCTCCAAAATGGACACGCCGCTGGCAACATTAACCACAACCTGTTTTGCTACAACCCGCTTTAGATTTTCACTCATTTTTTACCTCCGGATTTTTCATCCTTGCGGTGCCCCTTAAATTCGCGAGTGGGGGAAAATTCGCCGAGTTTGTGCCCAACCATATTTTCGGAAACATATACGGGTATAAATTTTCTGCCGTTATAAACAGAGAATGTTAAGCCTACCATGTCCGGAACTATAGTGGAACGGCGCGACCATGTTTTAATGGCTTGTTTTTTGCCGGATGCATTCATTTCTTGGGCTTTCTTCAAAACCGAAGTATCAACAAACGCTCCTTTTTTTAAAGACCTTGACATTAACTATGACCTCTTCTTCTGACGGTTGCGCACAATCATTTTATCGGTGCGTTTATTGTTGCGAGTTTTTTTGCCCTTGGAGTTTTTGCCCCAGGGAGAACACGGATGGCGACCACCGGAAGTGCGGCCTTCACCGCCACCAAGAGGATGGTCAATTGGGTTCATAACCACACCGCGCACGGAGGGGCGAATGCCAAGCCAACGGCTGCGACCGGCAGAACCAAAAACTTCGTTATTGTGGTCTATGTTGGATATTTGCCCGATGGTTGCAAGGCAAGTGCCCAAAACCAAGCGAACTTCGCCGGAAGGCAAACGAACCTGGCAATATCTTTCATCTTTTGCAACCAGTTCCGCAGAGGTGCCCGCAGAGCGTGCCAACTGACCGCCACGACCCGGTTTCAATTCAATATTATGTATTTGCGCATTCAAAGGTATGTCTTTGAGCGGCATTGTGTTGCCTACTTTATATTCGGAACCGGCACCGGAAACAAGAGTTTCGCCCACTTTGACCCCATGAGGAGCCAAGATATATGCCCTGCTTCCATTTGCGTATTTAACCAACGCAATGTAAGCGGAACGGTTTGGATCGTATTCAATTGTTTCAACTTTGCAAGGCATGCCTATTAAGTTTTTTCTTTGGAAATCTATAATGCGATAACGCCTTTTATGACCGCCGCCTCTGCGACGAACGGAAATATGACCCTGATTATCGCGACCGGAGCTTCTTTTTATGCCAACGGTGAGCGGCTTATAGGGTTTTTCGGCTGTAACCTCTTCTCTTGTGCTAATTTGTTTGTAGCGCAAAGTAGGAGTGGTTGGCTTGTAACTTTTTATTCCCATAATAATACCTCTTAGCTCATCCCTTCAAATTCAGATATTTTGTGACCTGGTTTCAATTTAACATAAGCCTTTTTCCAATTCGGCAATTTACCTGATGTTATTTTGGTTCTCAGCTGCATGCGTTTCATTTTACCGCGCATAACCAAGGTATTCACGGCGCTCACCTGGACACCAAAATAATTTTCAATAGCCTTTTTTATTTCAAACTTATTAGCTTTTATAGCAACGCGAAACACATAAGTGTGAACATCGTTGAGACGGTCATAATTCCCTTTAACCGTTTTGTCTGTGATAAGGGGCGAAATTAAAATTTGATATGCTTCTTTCATCTTAGGCCTCCTGTTAACAATTTCAAAGCCTCTTGAGACATGAGTATATGACGAGCACGCATAACATCGTAGGTGTTCACATCTTTAACCCAAGCCCAGCGCGCCCAAGGCACGTTTGACAGGGAACGGATTAAATTGCGTTCTTCCGGGGTTGCTAAAAACAGCACGTTTTTCTGCTCAAACCCTGCTTTGCCTACCATGGTTAAAAATTCCTTTGTTTTTGGCGCGGAAAAATCGAAGTTTTCAAAAAGCCCTATGCAGCTATCTTTTGCTCTGCTTGAGAGTGCCGAGCGGAATGCCAGTCTTTTTACTTTTTTATTCACTTTTTCAAAATATTTGCGTTTTTTTGGACCATGAGCTTTGTTACCGCGAACCCAAATAGGAGATGTATTTTGACCGGCTCTAGCGTTACCGGTTCCTTTTTGCTTCCAAGGTTTGCGAGTTCCACCGCTAATCTCGGATTTGCTTTTGGAGTGAGCCGAACCTTGTCTGCGATTATTCAGAATGGCTTTTACGGCTAAATAGATAGCAATCTCGTTTGGTTCTATGCCAAAAAACTCGGCTGGAAGTTCCACTTCAGACTTAAATTCACCGCTGGATGCGTATAATTTTGCATTAGACATTAGCCTTTCCTCACTACAATTATGCCGTTTTTAGGACCAGGCACCGCACCACGCACAAATATCAAATTACGTTCAACATCAATCTTTTCTATTTGAATGTTCTTTATAGTTACGTTCTTGTTTCCAAACTGACCAGCCATTTTTTTGCCGGGGAATACTCTGCCGGGATATGAGTTTGCGCCTATGGAGCCCGGTTCGCGAATATTGTGAGTGCCGTGGCTTTCGGGGCCTCTATGGAAACCCCAGCGTTTTATGGTGCCGGAAAAACCATGCCCTTTGGAAACGCCGGAAACTTTTATAAGCTCGGCAACCTTGAATATGGAAGCGTCATACATTTTGCCAATTGGCCAAGCAGACACATCTTCCGCATCAAATTCGCAGAGATAGCGAGGTACCATAACTCCTTTGGGGCTTTGCCAGCGACCCGAGGTGCGTTCGCCTCCTTCTTTTTTTCCGGAGACCTTTTCCAACTCAGACACAAGATGCTTAAACTGCATAGCGTATGACTTTGTTGTTCTTTGAACTTTTTGTTCGCCAAAAGCCACCTGAACTGCGGTATAGCCGTCTCTCTCTTTTGTTCTATGAAGAACAACGGTGCAAGGCCCCGCTTCCAGTACCGTGACAGGGACTGAATCTCCGTCTTCGGTAAAGATTCGGGTCATGCCCAATTTTTTTGCAAGTATTCCGTTCATACAAAAACAATTCCTTAAACTATTTGCCTCACATGGACTTTACATCTATCTCTACACCAGACGGAATGTCTATTTTAGACAAAGCATCTGTTGCTTGCGGTGAAAGACTGTACATGTCAATTAATCTCTTGTGTGTTCTGGATTCAAACTGCTCACGAGATGTTTTATCTACGTGCGGCCCGCGCAAAACCGTGTATTTTTGAATTTTTACGGGCAACATTATGGGACCTGATACTCTGGCACCCATATCTCTCGCTATTTTCACCAGTTTTAAAGATACCTGGTCTAACAAACGATGGTCAAATGAGCAAAGGCGAAAGCGGACGGGCTTTTCTCTACGAATTGCACCTTGCACTTTTCCTTTGCGAGCAGATTTTTCTGAAACAGTCGACACTAACTTAACCTCTTATTTAATAACATCAACTACGGCGCCAGCGCCAACTGTTCTTCCGCGTTCGCGAGTAGCAAAGCGCAAGTCCTTGTCCATGGCAACAGCAGATATGAGTTCAACTTCAATGCCAATATTATCGCCGGGCATAACAAGCTCTACACCCTCAGGCAACTTGATAGAACCGGTAACA
>JAITUM010000165.1 GCA_031286305.1 Candidatus Fibrimonadaceae bacterium
ATAGTATTCCAAGATTCTTCTGCGTAAAATCCGTTTGTATATTTTTGCGAATAAAAAGGAGAAAGCGAAAAACCTTTGCCTAGTTCCCTTAGCCATGCCAGCTCACCCTCATAAGAAAGCCAATTCAACTCGCTGAGAGCAAACTCCACTTCTTCCCTTTTTAACCTTAAAGTCAAATCCTCTTTTTGCCGCCCTCTATAACTCGCTTTTGCCTCTTGCCCAAATAAAACTTCTTCAAAATTAATCTGCGGCTCCTCATTCCATTTGTTATTCACAGTAAACATAAGGGAACCTTTGTTTTTTGGATGCTCCCAAAGAGCGGAATTTTCCAACAACAACAATTTTTCCATTTTATGCAGCAACCATTCGCCATTTGCAAAAAATGTCATGTCACTCAAAAAACCTTCTTTTATAAAAATCACAGGATGCATAGACAAATTCCATCTCAAATTATTTTTATAACTCCTGCTTGCAAGCGAATCTGCACGGCCCATTCCCTCGTAAATAAAGTTACCGTTATCCACGCCGCTTATATATTGCCCGCTCAAAGAATCGTAATAAACATCGCCGGCACCATCCGGAACCTTGCGGTAAATAGCCACCCAAGGAACTTCGTTTGTGTAGTTGAACGAATAAAAAGCCTCGCCTCTTAGCGCAGAATTCGGATTGCTGTAACCAACATTTTGGTCCAAAAGAAAAGATAGCTGCTCTCCTTGCCTGTCATCGTTTCTTATTTGGAAAAGCGTGTTTGAATGCCACATTCTCTCTCTTAAAGAGACAAAAGTTTTCCAGTTTGAAACCCCGCTCGTATCAGTTTGCTCTCGCATAAACTCGCTGTTTGCATATTTGCCTGTACCCTCATTTCCCCACTCCAAACCGGAGATTGAACGCAAATTTTCATCGCTATCAATGCGGAAATTTCCATAAGGACGGTAATCTCCTCGCAAAAATTTGCTTTGAATTTCACTTTGCCACAAAGAATTATTTATGTTTGCAAGCAAAATTCCACTCTCCACACTCTCCGTTTCTCTCCGCAAAAAACCTTCGCCCCTAACAGATTCAAAATTTCTGTGCCCTATAAAAAAACCGGGAAAAAGTCCATACGGCAAACGCATTGTAGCTCGGAATTCATCATAACGAAGATCACCCTCCGGAACATGATCCAAAAGCCATTTGTCTCGCAAAATAAAACTATCCCAAACATTTTCGCTGCCGCTATATTCAGGTTTTGCAAAACCGCTATCTGCATATCCACCTTTTACCGATACTTTAAAAAATGATTTTTGCCGTGAATTACTATCGCTCTCAAAAAACCAGCGATAAGCTTTGTTATCTTGCTCATTCATTGCCATTTCCAAATCGCTGAACAAAAACGAGTTCCCAGCTCTTAACCGTGTGCCGAGCATTTTATCGCTTTTGAGCGAATCTCGCAAATTGAATGCCGCTATGTCAAGCCAAATAAACTTTGAGCGATACGCTGCTTCTGCTCCCCTTAACTCGCTTGAATTTAGCGAAGAATAAGAATCATATTCCACTCTAATTTCATCTTCAGGGCCCGGTATTATTCGCCCTAAAAAATCCAGAACACCGCCTGCATAATTTATTTCATAATCCTTGCCGGAGGTGAGCAAAACTCCATTTAAATAAACTTTTTCCGTATGTGGAGCCATAAGCCTAAAAACGCTATCTGAAAAAAGCAAGTAACCTTTTTGTTGGCTTGGTTGCCCGTGAAATGTTATGTTTTGCCGTTCGGTTCTATCTGTTCCGTAAATTGCGTTCACCTCTGCATTGTCGCCTTTTAATTTTCCGCCTGCTCCGAGTGTTTGGCGGTTAAGCCCCCAGAGCATATTTCTGTTTATTTCATAATTCAAATCACCAAGTTCAAGTTTCATTCTTTTGCTTTCAACGCTAATATATGCGGCATCGGTTTCTCTGAGTGTAGTTGTAATTTCCGTCCCGGCTGGTCGCCCCAAATCCACAAGGTAGGCATCAATAAAAATTCCATCAGCCGCCTCACCCTGTATGGAAAGCCTAAGTTCTTGTTGAATATCCGCACCGCCATTTCCAATAGAAGTCTGAAAGCTCTTGCTACCCTTAGTTTGCAAACTTTCTTTCTTTTCCGTTGTATCTTTCTGCTCAGTTATTTCCACCGCACTTTCATAACCTTTCCACACCGGCAAAGAGTCCGGATTAATGCCCTGAGCAAAAACCGTTGTCCGAATCAGGATTAAGAATACAAGGAGCTTGCAAAATTTCATACAACGCATGGACTTGAGAAAATAGCTAAATTTCAACAGGGGGAACTCCCTTCCCCCTCGCTGCAACCGCCCGTTACATTGCACAAGGGCAGACACGTAGGTACTGCCCCTACATTGGACGGGCGTTTTCCGCTACCCCCAATGCGGGGACACAGGGCAAACGCATCTTAATTTTCTATAATAGAGGCTGATTTTTACCATAGGCAGACTAATTTTCCATGAAAAGCCCCATTTCATTTTTTTCAGATTTGCGCGACCCCCGCGTAGAG
>JAITUM010000180.1 GCA_031286305.1 Candidatus Fibrimonadaceae bacterium
TAATCTATTTCAGGGGTGAACTGCAACTCCACTATTACCAGCGAACCATCTTCTTCCTCTGCCAGCACATCAACCCTGTTAACTTTGTCATTTGCCAATCTCTTACCGCTTTCGCTATCTGATAAACTCTTGATTTTGATTTCTTTACCCAAAAGAGTAGTTAAAAAGCCTTCTAAAATAACATAGTCCGCTTTATTCTTGAGCAAATACTTTATTGCCCAATCAAAGGATACCAATGTGCGCTCTTGTGGCATATCAGAGGTAATATAGGAAAATATTATGCACCATCCGCAACGTTGTCCAAAACCGGAGCGGAAAACGCCGTTTAAAACCCTACTCTCACAGACATGTTCAACAAGCCATCCATTGGAAGCATATTGTTTGTTAGAACATAATAAAGGGCTATGCTGGCATTGGAAATGCCCTGTTCCCAGCCAAAACCATAAGAAAAAATGGGTTCCCAGCCGCTGAACGGAGGGGTATTTCTGTAAATTCCGTTCTGAGCAAATATGTGCAAAGCGGTTTTTTCCAATCCATGCCATTGAAAAGCGGCTTCGGAAACGCCAAAAGCCCTTGTTCTGATGCTGCGCGGAGGGAGACCCATAAAATCATTCCGGCCACCTATGAAAAACAGCTCCTCTTTTTGCCGTTCCTCGGGCGGAAATATTCCGAAACCCTTTGAAGCAAGCAGCAATGTCCAGCTTTTTGAAAAGGGCTGATAGTATTGCCCGCTCAAACCCATTGCAATAAATTCCGAAAATTCAGCGGATATTTCTGCAAAAAGACCCTTGAACGGAAGCGGGATTTTATCTCTGCTATCATAACCAAGCGAAAGGGAAGAAAATAAATCTGAATTTTTATAACCGCCGCCTACCGAATATTGCCACTCCCAGCCCAATTTCTGAAAATATTTCAAGTTCGCATTTCTTTGCTTGGTTGAATCGTATTCCAAAAATTCGCCGTGAAGTTTTAGCGAGCCGCTTAACCCCAGTATAAAAGGCTCCTTGTAAAACATTTCCACTCGGCGATAGTTTTTTGAATTTTCGCCGCCAAATGAAAAGTCCCTGGCAGTGCCGGCAATGTTCATAAGCTGCACCATCACAAGCCAGTTATAATCTTCTTTTTCCGCATCGTAAACAAAAGAGGCTTCTGCAAAATTTGCCGTTTCATCCGTTAAATCAAAAGCCGGAACAATGCGGTTCCTATTCGCTACGCGGTAAAGTTTTGCATCATCGTTTTTTGAAAAATACCCAAGCCTGAGCAAGGAGCTTTCCGCTCGAGAAAGCTGTGAGAGCACAACCGGCTCCCCCGCTTCTATCTGCGCCAACTTCGCAAACACAACAGAATCTGTTTTTCCCTTTCTATACTGAACAGCACTACTCCAAACCCAGTTTTGCAACTCCTCTGCATAAATAGAATTGAGAATTGAGAATTGAGAATTGAGAATTATAAACCAGAATACAACGCTTTTAAAGCTAGATATAAATACCCGCTTAAAACCACTCTCAACTCTCAACTCTCAACTCTCAACTCTCAACTCTCAACTAAAGATTCCGCTATTAAACGTATTTTAGCAGGCTTTGCGCTTTTTCTTTAATCAATTTTTGAATACGGGCTTCGGCTTCGTCGCCTCGCTCGGTGTCTCGAACGCTTACCAAAGGTAATAGGAGCGGACTGTTGAAAAAAGTTCCTAAGGGAATGGGATTTTTGCGGCAGAATACCGCTTCTACATAGTCTCTAGCTTCGTCTTGCAGCAAGTCGCATTTTTCAAACTCTTCTTTTTGAAAAGCATTGTAAAGATCAACAAAGATTTTTGATGCTTCCGGAATGTTTGCGCTTGCGCTGATTAAACCTGTTCCGCCATGTTCAAGCATGTCTATAAACGAGCCGTCTTCGCCGGAAAGCATGGCGAAATCTAAGTCTTTTGTTTGCTCAATTATGAGTTTTGTGTCTTCGCAATGCGTTTCGCCTATGCGGAAATCAACGGCTTGCTTTAGGCCTATTATATTTTTGTCTTCTGCAAGTTTTATTATGGTGCTTGGGTGCATGTAATTCGCTGTGCGCCCGGGTACATTGTAAAGAACAATTTTTGCGCCTGTTTCGCTGCTCAAAGCTTTAAAATGAGCGTAGATACCCTCTTGTGGAGGCCCGTTGTAGTAGCCCGTCACGCAAAGCATGGGGACTTCTGCAATTTTCAAAATTTCTTTTATCATTTCAACGGATTCTCTTGTGCTATTGGAGCCGGCACCTGCAATCACAGGCACTCTGCCATCCACATAGTCAAGCACAAATTTTATGAAATCCAGATGCTGCTTATGGCTAAGCGTTGAGCTTTGCCCTGTTGTTCCAACGGGAACAACGCCATGAACTCCAACTCCTATAAGATCGTCAAGCATTTTTTTAGCTTTTTCGTAGTCTATGGAATTATAGAGGCAACGAGGATCGTCGTTTTTAAAAGGAGTGAAAAGCGCAGGAAAAACCCCACGCAACTGTGTAGAAGAAGTGATTTTCATGTCATCCTCTTTCAGGATAAACGCTAATTTTTTGGCGACTCTTATCTAAGTGCTCAAATTTTACAAAGCCATCTATAAGAGCAAAGAGCGTGTGATCTACACCTATGCCTACATTGTTGCCTTTGTGGAATTTGGTGCCGCGCTGGCGAACTAAAATGTTGCCGGCTATCACTTTTTCACCGCCGAATTTTTTGACGCCCAAGCGTTTTGACTTTGAATCGCGACCGTTGCGGACTGAACCTTGACCTTTCTTGTGTGCCATTGATTATCCCTCCTTGACGGATTTAAGAAATTTATTTTTACGAACCGGTTTTGGCGTTTTGCCAGCCGCAATATCTGCCGCAATTTTTTCTTTGCGAGTAAGCGGATTGCCCTGTTCTTTTTGCTTTGCAAGAGCCACTATGCGAGCACGCTGGCGAACCGCTACCTGCGGGTCTACTTTTGTGCTTTTGCCTGCAACGCTGATTTCTGTTACAAGCACCTCTGTGTAGCCCTGGCGATGTCCGTAGCGGCGCTCATAACGAGTGCGGCGTTTCTTTTTAACGACCAAAACCTTGTCGGTTCTATCGTGGGAAAGAACTTCAACCTTAACGGATGCGTTTTCCAAGACAGGGGTGCCTACGCTTATATTTTCGCCATCGGCGAACAGCAATACGGACTTGAGTTCCAAATTTGAGCCTACCGCTGCTTCAGCAACGCTCGGAACCTTTAAGGTTTTTCCGACTTCAGCTCGGTATTGAAAACCGCCTGTTTCAACTATTGAATACATTTTAGGTATCCTTTTGGGTTAATGAGACGTTAAATATAGTAAAATTCCAACAAATTGTCAAGCATTTTTTATGCCTTTTGTCGTTTTTTTGGAAATTTCCCTCAAATAACGGCAAAGTCTCCCTTAATTTTCTATCTTCTGCCTTGTGCCAGGGATTTCCGTAAATAGACGGTTATATGGGCGAGTGTTGCGGATAATCCGCATATGCGCTTATTTTCCGGTTTTTTATTTTATATGGGCAGGCCACTCCGAATTCGCTGCTATAAATATAAGCGTAATTTTGGTGGCTGCCTGGTATTTGTATTTCAAAGTTCGCCAGCAAGATATAGAAAAGCCTTATTACCAGTTGTGGCTCTCCTTTGTTGAAGGAATTTTTGCCTTTGCGGTTATGCTTTGCATTTTTATAAGAGACTCAAAGATAGAAGGTCATGAGCCTGAAATGATGCTTGGAATTGGCTGCGTTATGCTTTTAACCAGAGTTGTTACAAGAACGCTCTATGTGCTTTCAATATTGCGTGAGGGCAAATCGCTTTGGGCAAGCAGTTTTTGGACCAAGGCAACAACGCTGAGCATAAATGCAACAATGCTGGTTTATGTTTTGAATTTAGAAGATTACCAGCAAATTTGCATGGGTTCTTCAATGCTTCTTATGTTCGCTTCCGGCGTATCTTTTGCTTACCGCTACTATCGCGACCCCATGCATCGCAAGCCGCTTTCCGTTTCAAACCAATTAACCATGAGCCGCATAATTTTAACCCCTGTGTTTTTGTGGGTGTTTTTTTATGATAATAATTTGAACTACGAAGACAACAGTTTGGTTTTCAAAATCTTGGCTTTAACGATGGTTGTGGCTTTTATGGTAACGGATTTTTTAGACGGATATTTGGCACGCAAGTGGAAGGAAGTATCAACGCTTGGCAAATATTTGGATCCTTTTTCCGATAAAATTTCAAACATGACCGTATTTCTGTGCTTTTTAGCCTCCGGTTACGCTCCGGTTTGGATGGTGGCGCTCATTTATTTTAGGGAAGCAAGCGTTGAAACTTTGCGAACTTTAGCTGCCGGCGAAGGAGTGACCATGCCGGCCCGCAATAGCGGCAAATGGAAAACGGCAATTCAGGGCGCAGGAATTTTGATAATTCTTGTTGGCGCATTAGACCCTATTGCAAATTTGGTTCCTAACTGGGCTGATATTTGGGTGTACTTGCCCTATTCGGTTATGGGAATAATAACTCTTGTCACAGTAGCCAGCGGAATAGATTACTTTGTTGCAGGGAAAGATGTGTTGAAAAAGTATGTGTAGTTTGAGAGGGTATGGGAAAGGCACTTCGTTCCCTTTTGGGAATGCTTACTATAGGCACAATGTAAATATTTAGTCGTTCCTTAAAAATACTTTAGCTTCGTATATCTTCGTATTTTTTCATCAAAATGTCTTGCATTTTTCTACCATATTTGCTATATTTACAGTATAAAAGGCGGTAGAAAAT
>JAITUM010000189.1 GCA_031286305.1 Candidatus Fibrimonadaceae bacterium
GCCTTTGCAAGGCGTAAAGTGGAATAGTTGGCTTTATTTTCCATTATCCCGTAAAGCCACGCAAGAGCTGTGTACATATGGTCGTCTATATCCTTTTCTTTAAGAGCAAATTTGCACATCATAAAATTGCTCACAACAATATCAAAACCATCAGTTGTTCGTTGCTCATTCATGTGCTTTAAGCAAAACTCATTCAACAGCCATGAAACATAAGACGCGCTTTTTTCTCTGGGGATTCTGAAAAAAGATTCTTCGCTTGTCCCGTTGTAAGTCATTGCCAAGCTACGACGCAAAGGTGTAGCGTTAGAAAGTTTAGCCCTGTTCTCTTGCGTTAATTGTGACTCAAAACGCCCCTCGGGAAACACTATTGTGAACCAGTCAAGCCTAGTGGAAGAGTAAAAACATTTTGGGCAAACAGCAGCCTGATAGCAAGAAAAATCTATAGCATTGGGATCCGGCTCATCAGGCTCAAAAACCGGAACAATTTCATGATCGTGCCATCTTTGCTTGTAATAATTTTCATCTATTATAAATCCTATAACATTGTCATGGGCGCAAAGCGGGCAAATCATTCTCAAAGAACGGAATGTACCTTTGCCCTCAGACAGTCTGAAAAACGTTCTGTTCAATTCGGGATTTATTTCGTGGAAGTCGCGTTCAAATTCTACAACCGTCGAATACACCATAAACGACTTCATATCTTTCAACTGTTCCTGCATTTCCGACGTTCCGCCAAAGAATGCAATTTTGCGACCTTCCTTACCCAGCTGCTCTTGGATATTTTTGAAGAACATTATTGCGGCTCCATCTATGCGCATAGTATTGCGCAAGTCAAAAGCCATATCAAGCCTGGAGTCCTTGATTTCATCCATCAAGAACAGTTTATATTTGAGTACTTGAGCAGAGGTAAATTCTTTACCTGCATCATAGCACAAAAAATGCCCACGTACTTGTTTAAATAAGTTCATAAGTGTTATAGAATATAGGAAATTTTCTGTTGGTTGCTATTGCCGTATAACCATCTTGTATTGGGTGCAGAGGTTCTCCGGTTGAGGAAAAGAGGTTTTTTTCGCCTTTTAATGTTGAAAAGTAGCCGCCGGCTTCTGCGAAAATCAATGGCAACGGAGCTATGTCCCAAATCGACACCACAGGGTCTACCATCACTTCTGCCCTGCCACAGGCAACTTGATAGTAACCAAAACAATCTCCCCAGCCGCGGTAAAGCTTGGCATTTTTGCGAATATCGGCAAACCAGTCCCCATAACCCTTGCTTTCCATGGTGTTTAGAGTGCCGGAAAGAACCAGAGAGTCTTTTAGCTCGCTGACATCCGAAACTTTTATCGGTACACCTTCGTCTGCAAAGGCGCCTCCACCTGCGGTTGCCCAAATTTTACTGTTCAAAGCAGGCAGCTGAATCAAGCCTGCAATGGGAGCTCCCTTTTTCAAAATCGCAATTATAGTTCCAAACAGAGGAACCCCGTAAATAAACGACTTTGTTCCATCTATGGGATCTAGCACCCACTGGTATTCTGCGTTTGGATTTTCTTGTCCAAACTCTTCGCCAATGAATCCGAACTCGGGGGTTTCTTTTTGCGCAAAACTTCTCACCAGCTCTTCTGCTTTTTTGTCTGCTATGGTGACCGGCGTGGCATCTGCTTTCCACTCAACATTGATGGAAGTTTTCCAATGTTTAAGAATTTCGCTCTGGGCAATATTGCCCGCTTGCAAAACCAAAGACAAAAAATCTTGCATGCCTACTCCCATAAAATAGCCGGCCAGTCCTTGCCTTCTGCTCCTATTAAAAGAAGCGGTTTTAACTTGTTATCTAAAAGAATGGTTCTCGGAAAAACAATTTCTGTTGCCTCACCTGCAAGCAAGCCTGTATTTTTTTGAACATTCTTGAACTTGTCAAGAATCACAGACCAACTCACGTTTCCATATGCTTTTATCCACTCTTCAATTTTAGTGACATCGTTTTCGCCTGCATTCACCAAAATTACCTGTACATTATTTTTATCCAAATCTGCTTGGTTATCGCGCAAAAGAACAATGCCTTCCCTGCAAGGAATGCACCAGGTGGCAAAGAATACCAAAGCCACTCTTTTTGTTTGCGGTTTCACAAGAGCTTCGAGATGCTTTTTGGATAAGGGTTCCTTATCGCTTCTGTCTCTAGCCACAAACCATGGCATATCTTTTTGCAGTTGCGGAGTGAGTTCCAACCTCTCGGATTTCTCTAAACTGACCGCAAATACCGCTTGGGTCAAAACAACAGCTAGTATTCCAATAACTTTAATCATTTTATTTCCTCAATCCTTGGAGCCTGCTGACCCACTGGCTGAAACTTGTATTGCTCAAATTTTCCAACATTCTTTGCCTTGCTGTCGCTTCGCTTTTTGTGTCGCTGCCGGATATTTGCGTAGAGCTCAAATTGTCCCTAGGCGTGCCGTCGCAAGTTGTGACAGTAAGTTGAGGGGTATAGCTGCAATTTATTTCGCCTCTTTTATTTGGTGAGCAGCGACCTGAGGGTCTTGATGCGGTAACCTTTAATCCGTTGCCGGTGCAGTTGCCTGTTCTTAATCCGACTCTGGATAATTTTTGGAATAAGATTTTGCCTGTTTCATCTCCATTATCAACCCAGTAGAGTTCTACTCTTGCACTTGCTGCCGCGCTTGCCGCCGCCGCTTGCACTCTTCTTATAGAGTCCAATGCTCTAACGGAGTCTCTAACGCTTTGGCTTGCATATTCGCTTAATTTTCTGAGCGAGTCCGCTACATAAGCCGTGTGTTTTTCAATGGAGTCTTTGAGATAAGCAGTGTGTTTAGCGGTGGAATCCGAAATAAAGATAGCCCGTTTTTCTGCCTCTGCCGCTTGCTTTTGCTGTTCCATGGCTACATTTACAAAGAAGGCGATTATTGCCAGCACCATGATTGTTAAAGTGGCCAATATTTGTTTTTTGTAGCGGCGTGTGAATCTTGGTTTTGAGATTAAATAAGATTTTATTGTGTGTTCATATATGGGTTTAAATTCCTGCGCCGTCATTTCTATGGCGTTCATTTCTGTCACTTCTTTTATTTCTTTCGGCAGATTTTTTGGAAAAACATAACCTCTGGGAATCAGGGGGATTATATTTTTGCCCAGCATCAAGGCGTTTTTGAGTTCCAAATAGCACCAGTCTTCGTTTAGAGTTTCTTCCGGCTTAACGTTGCCGTCTTCGTCAAAGAATCTTTCGTGGTAGGTTGGTTCAAATATAATCAAAAAATCTTTGCAATCCTTAAGTCTGGTTCTTAGGGTATTTGTAAACTTGCCTCGACCCAAGGTATCTATGTCAAAAGACACGGAATAGCCGTCGTTGCGCAATTTTTCATCTAAAATTCTTGCATCATGCAAACCGCCTTTGCGACGGTAAGAAATGAAAATATCGTATTTTTTTGCCATGAGAGTAATATAGTAATCTATTTGAGATAGCGAAATTGACCAGCCTTTGGCTGTTTACCAGCGAAATGCATAGCGGTAAGGGTATTGCTCAAAAAGAGGGTTTTTCTGTCGACAAATGTGTGACCGAGCAAATGAGTTAATTATTTACTATATTCTTTAAAAGGAGTATCCTATGCAAGCTGTGGCTTTTGAAACGAAAATTGAAAATGATGTTATACATATTCCTAAGGAATATCGTGGGAAAATGCCTGCCGTGGCCACAGTTACTATCTTGTATTCCATACATCCAAAAGATAATGAAAAAAAAATCATCCAAAAAGAAAATAATTCTTGGGACATTATGCTGAACAGTATGAAAAAAGCCAGAAAAGTTGAAAATTTCAAAATTTACTCAAAGAATGAAATAAATGCCAGATAAAGTATTTATTGACACGAATATTTTTGTCTATGCCTATACATCTAACGATGAGCAGAAGCATGGTATAGTTCTTGAGTTTTTTACCAAACTGAAAGAGACGGATTTAAGTTTGTGCATAAGTTCACAGGTTTTAAATGAGCTTTATGCTGTAGAAACCATAAAATATAAGATAGAGCACTTTGAAGCGGCTAGTCATTTAAAAGCCATGTCAAAAAACTTTACGGTTTTCGGTATAACCAACAGCACAAGTTTATATGCGTTATCGCTTAAAGAAAAATACAACTATTCTTGGTGGGACTCTCTGGTCTTAGCTTCTGCCTTGGAAAATAATTGCCAAATAGTTTATAGTGAAGATATGCAACATGGGCAAATCATTGAACATTCGCTAAAAATTGTAAATCCATTTTTAGAGTAATAAAAACACTTGTATTAATTAAAACAGTGTATATGGTTTGCTAAAATATTTACAGACGAGCAAATTGGTTACACACTGTGTAACCAATTGACTTGGTCGCATATTCGTACCATAATTTCAATAGATGATTCCTTAAAGCGGCTTGTTGCTATTGAATTGAAGTTAGGGAAATTTAAGCTCGAATACAAATCGCAAATGGAATTATATTTGCGTTATTTGAAAAAATATGAATCTGTTGAAGGTGAAAAAACTTCGATTGGTTTGATTTTATGTTCGGAGAAAAAGCAAGAATTGGTAGAGCTTTTGGAACTTGATAAATCCGGCATTCGTGTTGCGGAGTATTTAACGGAATTGCCTCCAAAGGAATTGTTGGAAGAAAAATTGGTTAAAGCAATTCAGTTGGCAAAACATAAATTAGAACAAATTCCTCGTAAAATTTAGCCCTGAATTTACGGTAGACTGGACGGAGTACCTTGAATTTCCTCGAATTCAAAATCACCCTTTTTTGAAACTCACCCCTTTTTCCTATATTTACCCAATGATATACGGCTATGTAAGGGTGTCAACTGCCCATCAAAATGTTGAAAATGGGCTATTTGAGATAGCGAAATTGACCAGCCTTTGGCTGTTTACCAGCGAAATGCATAGCGGTAAGGGTATTGCTCAAAAAGAGGGTTTCTTGGCTGGCTTCCTATTCATCTCGTCGCTTATCAACGCTTTTATCTGCTTCATCGGCAAATGTAATTTATACTCGGCAATACCGATGGGCTTATTAACATCTCGCAAGGCAATTTCAACATCTACATTATCCTTACTTGCACATAAAATCAAGCCAATAGAAGGATTCTCGCCTTTCATTTT
>JAITUM010000224.1 GCA_031286305.1 Candidatus Fibrimonadaceae bacterium
TCTACATTTGTGCTATTGGCAATTAATGCAAGGAGAATATAAATGAACAAATTGACAAAGTTACTGCTGGTGGCGGTCGTGGTCGTGGGTATTGGTTGCGGCGATAGTTCGACAAACGGACCCAATGTCGATCCGGAATCATCGTCGTCAAACGGCCCGACAATCGTGGATCCATCATCGTCGGGCGGTGGCGGAACATCGTCGTCAAATGGCGGAAATTCATCGGGCGGCGGGACATCATCGGGCGGCGGGACATCATCGGGCGGAACATCATCCGGTGGCGCGTCATCGTCATCCAACAACAACGGAAAATTGACGCAATTCGGCACGGTGACGGCGACATTTGGCTCAAACAATGTGGAACTCCCCGCGTATTCTACTTCTGGAACACCATTGATTGCGCCTGGTGAAAATGCGGAATTCGGGCCTCTTGCTGGTAGGATGATTGAATACACTAATATTAACAATGACATGGCGAAAATTTGCGGGGGAGGGGGGCTAAGTCTACAGCATGGACCAGTTGACAATCCTCAGGGAGTTTGGGTGACGTTGAAAAATGATGACCCCTGCCCCGACCTTGAACCATAATACAATAAAGCGGCATTGCTGCTTTTTTAATTGCCCGAAATCTTTTGCCTTTTTAATGATTTATATGTAATAATTTACAGATACTGTAACCATACAAAGGAGGCACTTTGCTGGGGGCATTGCTTTTGCAAAACGACGGGTCATTAACGCAAAACTTTGGTTCGGAACTGGGGACCATTATTACCGCATACATGATGCCCATGATTTGTATTGTCGCAATTGTATGGGCATTATGGATTGGTGTGCAATGGATGACCGCCAAAGACGAATCCGGCCGTCCCTGACATAGCCCGCATCGTCGCCGTTTTTTCGCATTGTTTTGCCACGAACGATTGAATCGTAGGGGCAGGTTTGAAACCTGCCCCTACATGTTGATTGTATTTGCATTGTAGGGGCAATCCCAACGTGGTTGCCCTTGCGCAACGTGGCTGTGCATTTTGTGCAACGGTGTCCAAAATCGGGGCGTTGCGGGGCGTTTGGTGAGCGGAGCCGAACCAGCCCCGCATTGGGGGTAGCGGAAATAAGTATGCCTGCACAATTGGTAGAGCGTTTGTAGATGGGCTTTTAAGGAAAATGCAGGAAAACGCAGTTTGCAGCGAGGGGGACAGCCCCCATATTTTAGTTGCTAGGGATTAGGAACTGGGGATTGGATTTTGCAGAAGCCACTGTTTTTAAGCAAATTTAGCCGTTTTTCTGAGCCAATCTAATCCCTAATCCCCAATCCCTAATCCCAAGCTAGTAAATCAACATTTACTATATTTCCTCTAAAACGGAGTTTTTTATGGCACGCAAGGAACGCAGAGCAAAGGCTCGCAGAACAAAGATAAAAGATTTACGCCGCCCGGTTAAGGCGAGCCGCACAGCTTTGATAGTTTTGGCCATCATCGCTGCGATTGCAGTTATTGCTACACAGGCCATAAAATTAGGAGGAAGCTGATCAATGACAAAATTCGGCACTCCATATAAATCAAATTCAAAGAAGGCTCTTATGCTTGGCTCCGGCGAGCTTGGCAAAGAGGTGATAATCGAGCTTCAAAGGCTGGGTATAGAGACCATTGCCTGCGACTCTTACGAAAATGCTCCGGCAATGCAGGTTGCACACCGCAGCCACGTGTTTTCAATGCTAGATGGCGCAGCACTCCGCAAAGTTATTGAGCAAGAAAAACCTGATTATATAATTCCGGAAGTTGAAGCCATAGCAACCGACGTTCTTGTGGAATTGGAAAAAGAAGGCTACAATGTTGTTCCCACCGCAAAGGCCACAAGATTAACCATGAACAGAGAAGGCATTCGCCGCCTTGTTGCAGAGGAATTAAAAATAAAAACAAGCTCGTATAAATTCGCAGAAACAAAAGAGGAGTTTTTAGCAGCTATAAAAGAAATCGGAATTCCATGCGTTGTTAAACCCATAATGAGCTCAAGCGGGCGCGGGCAAAGCACGGTGAAAACAGAAGCCGATATTGAGCATGCTTGGGAATATTCGCAAAGTGGAGGCAGAGCCGGCACCGGCAAGGTTATAGTTGAAGGTTTTGTTGAGTTTGATTATGAAATAACACTCTTGACCGTTAGGCACAAAAGCGGAACTTCTTTTTGCGCACCAATAGGTCACGTGCAGATTGAAGGCGATTATCGCTGGAGCTGGCAACCACAAGAAATGAGCAAACAGGCTTTGGCTGAATCTGAGCGTGTTGCAAAGTTGGTCACAGATGCTTTGGGTGGTTATGGAATTTTTGGCGTTGAGCTGTTTATAAAAGGTGATGAGGTTTTGTTTTCCGAAGTTTCTCCGCGCCCGCACGATACGGGAATGGTGACTCTGATTTCTCAAGATTTGAGCGAATTCGCTTTGCATGCAAGGGCAATTCTGGGGCTTTCCGTTCCGAACATCGCTTTGCATGGGCCAAGTGCTTCCGTTGCTATGCGAGTGGATGGGCAAAGCGATTTGATTTCTTATTCCGGTTTAGAAGATGCTTTGAACGAACCGGATACCGGTCTTCGTCTTTTTGGCAAACCGAATATCAACGGGCACCGCAGGCTTGGAGTTGCACTCGCAAGAGGCGCAAACGTTGAAGAAGCTATTGAAAAAGCAAAAAAAGTAGCAAACAAAATCAAAGTGGAATTTGGGTGAGAGAATTGCAATTGAAAACGGAAGAGAAATTAACTGCGAAAATAAAGGAGCATGCGCTTTTTGCTGTGCTTTTAGACCCCGATTCTTCAGAAAGCGATGTTTTTTTGGAAACAGGGAAGATGGCTTTTGAGGCTGGAGCCGATTTGGTTTTGGTTGGCGGCTCGCTAATTGGCAATGCCGGTTTGCCAAAGAAAATAGCGGAATTAAAAAAGTTAATTGACATTCCGATTATTTTGTTTCCTGGTGGCGCTTCGCAAGTTGTGCCGGGTTTTGATGCAATGCTTTTTACATCTCTTGTGAGCGGCAGAAATCCGCAATATTTGATAGAAGAGCAGCTTCGCGGTGGTCTAATGGTTAAGGCGCTGGGCATAGAGGCTTTTCCAACAGCATATATTTTAATAAATAGCGGGCCGGCAACAGCCGTGGAATTTATTTCAAATACAAAAGCCATTCCCGCAAACAAACCAAAGCTCACAATGGCGCACGCGGTGGCTTCTGAGCTTATGGGCATGCGCTGGGTCTATTTGGAGGCCGGCAGTGGTGCAGAAAATCCCGTTCCTTTGGAGCACATAACCCTAACACGCAAAGCAACAAACCTGAACATAATCGCCGGAGGTGGCATAACAAGCCCCCAAGATGCACATGCAAGAGTCAAAGCCGGAGCAGGCGTGGTGGTAACAGGAACTATTTGGGAAAAAAATCCGGACATAAATTTAATGCGCGAATTTGCAAATGCAATACATAATTAAAAATTTATCAGTTGGCTATAAAAAGCCTTTGATAAAGAACTTGTCATTTGAGTTTTCAAATGGTTTAACTTGTTTAACGGGACCTAATGGCAGTGGAAAAAGCACTTTGCTAAAAACCATGGCAGGTTTGCTAAAACCCTTAGCAGGTTCAATCTCTATTTTTGAACAAGATTTTTCAACCATAAGCGCTAAGGAGTTGGCAAAATTAATTGCTTTTGTGCCGGCTCGATTTCCTATGGATGTAAACATAAGTGTTTTTGATTTTGTAGCTCTTGGCAGAATTCCGCATACAAATGCTTTTGGAAAATTGGAAAAGCAAGATGTGGAAATAACAGATTTGGCAATGGAGCAGGCAGAAATTACGGCTTTTGCAAAGCGCAGGGTAAATAATCTGAGCGATGGCGAAAAACAAAGAGTTGCATTGGCTCGTGCTCTTGCCCAAGATACCAAAATCTTGTTTATGGACGAACCAACCGCCTTTTTAGACCATAATCACCGCATAAAACTGTTTGAATTCTTAACCCAAAGAAAAGACAAAATCTGCCTAATTTCCACCCACGAACTGGACATGGCAAAACGCTTCGCAAATATTTTGAGTATAAATTCCGATTAACCTCTAAATACTCGGCACTGGGTGTAGTAGGCTGTCGTTTATTTGGAAAAATACATTGTGATAGTATCTTTCTAGCAAATATATTGCTGTTCTAGAGTTAGACCAGTCTTTTTTCACGCCAATGGTTGCAAGCCCTCTGGTTAGCAGTTTGATGCTCTCCGGCAAATCTAGTTTCCAGCGCATTTCATCCCATCTAAAAATTATGATGGGAACTCTTGGGCTTGTTTGCAGTCCGCGGCTGCCTCTGTCGTTTCTTATTTCAAAGGGACCTAACCTCAAATCTTTTGCTCGGCGCAAAATCCCCATTTCGCCAAGAGCAAAGCGAAGCATTCTGTGATCCGGATATTCTGCCATCACATTTTCTCTTAGCATCAGGCGATAAGTGACAATAATTAAGATTTCGTGAAAGGGCCTCTGCACAACAAGAACGCTATCTTCATGGAGAGCAGCCCGCTCTATGCTTTCCAGCCAAAAGCGGGAATTATCTGTGAGCAAAAGCAACACGCTATCAGGTGCGGCAGTTTTGGCAGAAATATTGAGCAAATTCTCGTATGATACTTCCAAAGCCTGCAGCCTGTGTTCATCGCTAACCTGCGTCTGCGGATTGCTAGACGCACACGACGCTAAAAAAAAAGCAATTAGAATTAGAATTAAGAAACGAGTCATATCTGAAATTTAGAAAAATCTCTGAGCACTTGCCAGTAGATATTATGCTCTTCTTGCAAAACGCGTTCAGCTAAAATTTCCGGTGTGTCACCCGGGAGTACAGGCACTGCGCTTTGGGTTATTATTTTGCCGGCATCGTAATCTTTGTTCACAAAGTGCACAGTGACTCCGGTGGTTTCAACGCCGGCTTCAAGAACCTTTTTGTGCACATGCATGCCGTAGCAACCTTTGCCGCCAAAAGCGGGCAAAAGAGACGGATGGATGTTGAGTATTTTGTTCTCAAAATGTTCAAAAATATTTTCAGGAATTTTTCGCATATATCCGGACATAACAACCAAGTCCGGATTTTCGCTTTGCAAAATCGCCAGTAAATTATCGCCATCAATCAAGCGAACAGGAATCTCATATTTATTTGCAATATCCACAGCCTTGCTACCCGGCAACGTTATAAGGCTTATGCACTCGGCAATAAGTTCTTTAGAAGCAATGCGTTGCATAATCGCTCCAAAATTGCTGCCTCTCCCTGCAGAAAGCATTGAGAATTTAAGCATGGGTTTCACCCGAATAATCAAGCAAATCTTCATCGCTTCGCAAACGCAGACTGCGGTCGAAGTTGAGTTTTAGCGGGGCGCCTTGCAAGCCGAATTCATCAAAAAATGTTTTTAGCAAATATCTTTTGTAAGACTCATCCACCAGATCAGGATAAGGAGTCTCTATTGTAATAACGGGAGGGTCTGTTAAAATTTGACAAGCTCTTTTGAGCGGCACGGAATGTCCACCACGAGCATGATGCGGATTTTTTGCAATGGCAGATTGAAAAACTTCCACCACCCTGTCTCTGCCTATAATCTTTTTACAGTTTGCAAAAACCGTTTGAATCTCTTGCATCAAACGATGCACACGCAAACCTTCCAGCGCACTTATGGATATAACAGGAACCCACTCAAAAAGCGGATCCTTCTCTCTGATTTCCTTTAAAATCAAATCAAAACTTTTGGAATCTTTGTTCTCCAAAATATCCCATTTATTAATAGCTAAAATGAGCCCCTTACCGGCTTTTCTTATATCCGTTATTATGCGTAAATCCTGAATTTCAAAACCCCTTGTGGCATCCAAAAGCAACACAATAACATCAGAGCGACGAATGCTTTCCATTGTACGCATATTGCTAAAAATTTCCACCTCGTCTCGGCGTTTTGCAACCTTTGCTTTTTTGCGAAGACCCGCTGTGTCTGTGACTTTGAAATGAACGCCATTATATTTAAACTCGCAGTCTATGGAGTCTCTTGTGGTTCCGGGTATTTCAGAAACCACAACTCGCTCCTCACCCAAGAGCTTGTTCAGCAAGGTGCTTTTGCCGGCATTTGGGCGACCCAAAATGGCAAAGGAAATAGCGTGTTCCTGCCTGGCCTTATCTTTTTTGGGAAGCAATGAGATAACATCGTCGAGCAGGCTCAAAACCGCATAACCCGTTAAAGCGCTAACAGTTCTCGGAGTTCCCATACCAAGCTGTAAAAATGCCCAACCCTCTGCGCGGTCAGCAACTTCTTCACTTTTATTTGCCACCAAAATCACAGGTTTTTCCGTTTTTAAAATTAATTTTGCAAACTGCGAGTCTAGGGTGGTAGCTCCAACGCGCACATCTACCATAAACAGAACTAAATCCGCATCATTAACCGCCGCAAAAATTTGTTCCCTAACAGACTGCGCCAAAACGTCAATTTGCTCATCCGGCATGAACCCTCCGGTATCCACAAGGGTAAATTTAACCCCTTGCCATCCGGCTTCCTGATAGTGGCGGTCTCTAGTAACGCCCTCCCTATCACTAACAACAGCGGCTCTGCGACCCAGAATACGATTAAATAAACTGGATTTCCCCACATTAGGGCGACCAACTATACACACTACCGGCAAATTTGACTTCATTTCCTTGCAAAATATAGTAATCGTATTTTCTATATTACTCCTATTCTTTAGAAGGAGTTTATTGATGGTTAGCGAAATACTTATAGCCAGACAACCAATCTTAGACAAAGAGCAGATTCTTGTTGCTTACGAACTTCTATTCCGTAAAAAAGTTGATGGTGTTGGAATAGCATCTATAGTAGATGATATGACTGCTACCGCTCAAGTTTTGGATAATGCCTTGAATAACGTTGGCGTGGAAAAGCTTGTAGGAAAAAATTTGGCATTTATAAACTGCAGCTATGAACTTTTAACAAGCGATATTCTCAACCTGCTGAATCCGGAAATATTTGTTATTGAAATATTGGAAACCGTTAATATAGATGATAAGATTGTTGAAGCTGTTAAAGGGTTCAAAGAAAAAGGATACAAAATTGCTGTGGATGATTTTGTGCCCAAATCAAAAGAATACAAAAGGATAATTCCATTGCTGCCCTACACGGATATTGTAAAAATTGAATATCCGGCAACCACTATCAAAGAAATAGAAAAAGCGGTTATTTTTTTCCACAGCAAAAACATACAGGTTTTATCAGAAAAAGTTGAAACGGAGCAGGATTTCAAAGATTGTTTAAAAGCAGGCTGCGACCTGTTTCAGGGTTATTTTTTTTCGAAGCCGGAAACGATTAGCGAAAACAAAGTAGACTCTGATGTAGCGGGTACTTTTGAGATTATAAAAGCTATTAATTCCGATTTGGAAATTGAACAAATAGAAGGAATGTTTAAATCGCACCCGCAGTTATCGGTAAATTTGATAAAGTATTTAAACAGCGCGGCCTTTGCAACCCGTATGCAAATAACATCAATCAAGCATGCTATTTCGCTTTTAGGTTACAGCAGTTTAAAGCGATGGCTTTTGATTTTGGCTTATGCAAACAAGGCAACTGTATTTTCAAAATCTCCGTTGGTTTCCAGTGCTCTTTATAGAGCTGCGTTCTTTGAGAGCGTGGCAAAAGCCATTGATTTGGAAAAAACCGCGATTGAAAAAGCTTATTTAACAGGTTTAGTAAGCAATTTGAGTGCTCTGTATAAAATTCCATTGGAAATCATGCTTTCGCAAGTTTCGCTTGACAGCGAAATAAACGATGCTCTGCTTCACAAAAAGGGAAAATTAGGCGAAATTTTGGAACTTGACCATTATTTGGAAATAGACGATATAAAAAATTCGGGAAAAATTATGGAGCAGCTAGGGCTTTCAATGGAAGCGCTAAGCTCTTGTATGCTAAAAGCCTATGAAGTATCCCAAGCAAAGGAAGATTAGAGGTTGATTCCAAATTTTTACAAGATGCGTTAGGCCTGAAGGTTACACACGGAGTAGTTACACACGAATTGAGCACTATTGTGTTGACAAACTCTCTTTTTTTTGCTATATTTACATTCCCAATTAACAAACACCGATTGCGTTTTAAGTATCCCCGGTGACCTTTGGGTTCGGATACTGTGCAGTCGGGGTGAACAACCAAATAGGAGAAGCTATGGCAAATTTGCCCTCTATAGAAGACCTACTAGCTGTAGGTGCACACTTTGGACACCAGACTCGTCGCTGGAACCCCAAAATGAAACCTTACATTTTAACCGAAAAGAACAGCATTCATGTGCTGAATCTGGAAAAAACCCGGCAGTTGCTAGAAACCGCTGCACAGGCAATTGCCAGAATTTCCAGCAATAACCGCACCGTTCTTTTTGTTGGCACCAAACCCTCAGCTCGCACAGCCATAGAAGAAGCTGCCATGAAATGCGGGCACTTTTACGTCACAAACCGCTGGCTCGGCGGAATGCTGACAAATTTCCAAACAGTACGCAAGTCCATCAAACAGATAGACAAAATAGACGATATGGAAAATCAGGGTATTTTCAAACAAATGAGCAAAAAAGAAGTTTTAGACAAAAACCGCGAACGCACAAAACTTTTGAATGTCTTTGCCGGCATTAGAGAGATGAGCCAGCTCCCCGGTGTTGTTGTGATAACCGATTTGAACCACGAACACATTGCTGTTTCCGAAGCACGTCGCTTACGCATTCCCATAATCGGAATTTGCGACACCAATGTAAACCCCGAACTTGTTCAATACCCCATTCCCGCAAACGACGACGCTCTGCGTTCCGTTGCATTGATTGTGGATCACTTGGCGGCAAATGTGGTTCCACGCAACAACCCGTCCTTGAACACCAAAGAAAAAGAAGTTGAAAAAACGGAGGAAAAATAAAATGGCAATAACCGCACAAATGATAAATAGCCTGCGCGAAAGAACCGGCGTAGGCATGATGAAATGCAAAGAAGCCCTAACGACTTGCGATGGTGATGTTGAAAAGGCTGTGGATCTCTTGCGCAAGCAGGGTGCCGCAGTTGCTGCAAAACGCGCAGACAAAGAGGCTAAAGAAGGTTTGGTATACATAGGCTCAACCGAAAGCAAAGTTTTCTCATTCGAGCTAACCGCTGAAACCGACTTTGTTTCCAAAGGCGAAGATTTCTTAAAACTGGTTGAAGAAATTTCAGGAGTCATAAAGGCAAACGATGTTTCTTCCATTGAAGATATCCTTAAACAAAAGGTCGGTGCGCTCACCATCAGTGAACGCATAGCTGAAGTTTTGGCAAAGCTCGGTGAAAAAATCGAAATTCGCAAATTTGCTTCTTTGCCCGTTGAAGAAAACTCGGCAATTGCTTTTTATTCCCACCTTGGCGGCAAAATAGGCACCATTGTAAAACTCGTTTACGAAGGCTCTGCCAGCAAAGAGGCTGTTCAAGCCGTGGCAAAAATCATAGCTTTGCATGTAACCGCTTCTAACCCCATGGCACTTGACGAAACCGGGCTTTCTCCCGAGCTTGTTGAAAAGGAAAAAGAGATTGCAAAAGAACAGATTGTCAACGAGGGCAAAACCAAACCCGATTTTGTTGACCGTGCTGTTGAAGGTCGTGTAAAAAAGGCCTTAAAGCAACTTTGCCTAATGGATCAAGAATTTTATACCGATGCTAAAAAGATCGTTCGCGATGTGCTAACCGAAGAGCAAAAGAAACTGGGTGTTTCTAAGCTTGAGGTAGCACAGTTTGTTCGATTTGAAAAGGGGAAGTAACATCCTCGTCCCGCCTTGGGGCGGCATTGTTTGCCGTTCTCAAGATAAAAACCCTTTTCGGAGAGCGCACCATCTGTAGGAGTTCGTCGGTTAGATATTTTCATGCCTCGCGACATGTTATATCCAAGCCCTTCGTAGGCTTTTATCTCGGTGAAATCACTACTGGCAACCCAGCCATCGTAGTTGACTTCAAGAGGGTTATGGATTTTTGGGAATTGTTTGGACAGCCTTGTGTAGCCTTTCAAAAAGTTCCTCTGTTTTGTTCAGAGGCACAGAAGAAAACGCTATGCGAATAACTCCGGAAAGAACTATAACGCCAAGACCATTTTTCAAACATTCCTTTCGCACGGCTTCCGGATCTACGCCGTTTAGTTTAACGCACATAAAGTAACCGCTGTTGAAAGGCAGCGCAACAAAAGACTCGGCATATTCTGGGCGAGCAGCCAAGACCTCTTTTATTTTCTCGTAGCGTGCTTTCAAGGTATTGTATTTTGCCAGCTTTTCGCTCTCATAGGTTTCGCTTTCGTAAGTGTTCAGCAAAATTTCCTGTGAGGGGCTTGATGCGTTGGATATGGTGGCACGCACGGTGCCGGCAGCCTTGTCTTCCAGAGCCTTGAGCTGAAGATCGTTTGCATCTTTGAAACCAAAGGTGATAAAACCAACTCTGAAACCCCAAACATAGTCTTCTTTTGTGGGGCCGTCCATTTTCACAGCGAGCAGGTTTTTGTGCGCATTTGCCAAAAGCCCGAACAGGGAATCTTCGTACACGCCCTTTTCGTAAACCAAACCAAAATAGGCATCATCTAGCAGGGCAACAACGTCGTTTCCTTTTTCTGCGCAGTCTATTAACACTTTGCAAATTTCTTTTGCTTCGTTTTCTTTAACGGTGTAACCTGTGGGGTTGTTTGGAAAATTCAAAATCACAAGTTTTTTGCCTTTGCCTTTTTCAAGGGCGGCGGCTAGGGCAGCCACATCAAAGTTGCCGTTTGTGAAGGTGTTGAAGGTTTCGATTTTTGCACCGTAAATTTCGCTGAAAATCAAATCGTAGTTATCCCAGTACATGTCCGGGAGCAAAATTGTGTCGCCCGGATTTACGAACATGGCTGCAGAAACGGAAAGCGCATGGGTTAGGGCTGCTGTTACCACAGGTTCGCTGAACTTAATGCCGGTCAAGTTTTTATTTTTTTGCAATAATTTTTCGCCCCATTTTTTTCGGAGCGGCGGTTTACCAAAACTCGGTTGGTAAAGAAAAGTTGCATGAACCGTTTTTTCCGGCAATGCAAAGGCTTTTTCAATTGAATGGAATCTGAGCGGAGTTCCGTCTTCTTCAAAAGCTGTTCCTATTGTGGCGTTAATTTCCGCGCCTCTTGCTTCGGCGCTTTGGCCTAAGATGCCCTTATGCGGAAAATACATTCTGCGACCTCGCTCGGAAAGAACCCGATAAGCAACGCACTCCTCTAAGCCCAAATTCGTATTCAGGCCACTGGCTAGTTCGGTAATATTATTTTTCATCAAGAGGGAATATAGAAAACGCTGTTTCCATTCTCTTCAATGCTTCTTTTGCCTCGTTTTTTGTGATTGTTAAAGGCGGCAGGAGGCGCAGAACGTTGGTGCCGGCACGCAGAACCAGTAGTCTTTGGTTTCTGCAGGCGGCAACCAAGTCTGCTACGGGTTTTTGAGTTTCAATGCCAAACAACAAGCCTTCGCCGCGAATTTCGCCGAGAAACTTGTATTTTTTTGCAAGAACTTCCAAACCTGCTCTTAATTGAACAGAACGTTCCAAAACATTTTTCAAAAATTTTGGTTTTGAAATAATTTCCAAAGCGGCAAGCCCAGCAGCGCAAGACACAGGGTTTCCGCCGAATGTGGTTCCATGGTCACCGGGTTGCAAATTTTTTGCGATGTCTGCGCTCATCAACACCATGCCAAGCGGAAGCCCGCCACCCAATGGTTTTGCCCAGGTTGTAATGTCTGCCTTTATGCCATAAAGCTCCGAGCAAGAAATCGCTCCGCAACGCCCCACGCCCATTTGAATTTCGTCTGCTACCACCAAACAACCGTTTTGCTTTTTTAAGTCGTTGATTGTTTTTATAAACTTTTTAGAAGGCATTAAAACTCCGCCTTCTGCTACCACAGGCTCCAGCATTATTGCAGCGGTATTTTTGCCAACCGCTTTTTTCAATGCCTCTGCATCATTCCATTCAACATGTTTAAAACCCGCAGGCATTGCACCAAAACCGATTTTCAATTTTTCTTGCCCCGTTGCGGCAAGCGAGCCATAGGTACGACCATGAAAACTATTTACAAAGCTTATTATTTCTACTCTGTTTTTTTCGCCTTTGCTGAAAAAATATTTGCGGGCAAATTTTATGGCCGCCTCATTTGCTTCGGCACCTGAGTTGCAAAAAAACGCTTTGCCTTTTTCTTTACCGAACTTGGTTAGAGAAAGCATTTTTTTAGCAAGTTTTATTTGCGGCTCATTTGGAAATAAATTTGATAAATGTAAAAACTTTTCGCTTTGTTTTTTTATAGCTTTGATAATGGCAGGATGCGAGTGTCCGAGTGCATTAACGGAGATTCCGCTTGCAAAGTCCAAATATTCTTTGCCTTTTGAGTCAAAGAGCCAAGCTCCTTTACCTTTAACAAAGTTCACATCCGCCTTAGCATAAAGCGGTGCCAAAAATTCAATATCTTGTTTCATAAACCTACACCGCCATGCTACCCGTTTCCATTAACCTCTTGTGGAAATCAAAGGCTTTGTCCAGCGTGTGCGGAGTGTGCAAAGCGGAATTCTTTAACCCATAATCCAAGTACTCCTGCAATAGCGGGCGGTAAGTTGGATGAGCGCATTTCTCTATGATTAGCTGAGCGCGTTTTATCGGAGTTAGGCCACGCAAATCGGCAAGACCCTGCTCGGAAACAAAAATCATTGTGTCGTGCTCGGTGTGGTCGGTATGGCTGACCATTGGAACAATCGCGCTGATTTTTCCGCCTTTGGCAACGCTGGGGGTCATAAAGAAACCGAGCAAACAGTTGCGGGCAAAATCGCCGGAACCGCCAATGCCGTTCATTATGCGAGAACCATTCACATGGGTGCTGTTCACATGCCCAAAGATATCGGCTTCCAAAGCGGTGTTCATTGAAACCACGCCAAGCCTGCGAATGACTTCCGGGTTGTTGGAAATTTCTTGCGGACGCAAAACAAATTTGCTTTTCCAATTTTTAGCATGAGCGTTTGCCTTATATTTTTCTTGACCGTCAAGGGTGTAGCTAACAGAAGCGCCGCTTGCCACAATCAATTTGTCTGCTTCTAAAATGTCGAACACGGAGTCTTGAATAACCTCGGTGTAAAGAGCCACGGGTGCCTGCGTGGGGTCTTTTGCCATTCTGCCCAGCACGGCGTTTGCAACGTTGCCCACACCGCTTTGGTAGGGAAGGTCTGCGGGCAAGCGTCCCATTTTGCGCTCGTGCGCCAAGAACTCCAAAATGTAGCCGGCTATGGCGTTGGAGTCATTGTCCGGTTCGGCAAAAGCTTTCAAAGAATCCGGCAAATTTACTTCTACTATTGCTACTATTTTTTTGGGGTCAACCTGCACATAGTCTTTGCCAATTTTATCGCCTGCGGAATATACAGGCACATTGCCTTTGAGTTCCGGTATAAATATATCGTGCACGCCGATTAGGGTATCTGCGTAGTGTCTGTTCAGCTCAATGATTATGCGGTCTGCGGTTTGCAGGTATGATGGCGTGTTGCCGCCGCAGCCTGTGAGGTAAATTTTGCCGTCTGGCGTAACTTCGCAGGCATCAACAATTGCGAGCGTTGGTTTTGGGACAAAACCCATGCGAATCATGCGAGCGGAATGCGAGAGGTGCATGTCTATGTACCCGGTTAGACCTTTGTTCACATTATTGCGAACATCTGTGTGGCTTTGGTATGGCAAGCGCATTTTCATTATGCCTGCGCGTGCCAAAACACCATCGCACTCATCGCCTATTGATGCGCCTGTGTAAAGCGATATGCCAAAGTCTACACCTTCGGCTTTTAGCTTTTCTGCCCGCTCTGCAAGAGCTGGGGGCAATACCTTTGGATAGCCGGCTCCTGTAAAACCGCTAACGCCTAAAATTTCACCATTATTGATGAGAGCAGCAGCTTCTTGCGCTGTCATAACCTTGCTTTTGAGTTCCGGATGCATAAGAGTCCCTTTGTTGAAGTTCGTAGGGATAATGTAGAAAATTTTTCCGCTACCCCCTTGTGCGGGGACACCCCGCAACGCCCCGATTTTGGACATGGTTGCGCAGGTATTTTTACAAATAGTCATAGGGACTTTCTGCGGAAATTTGCGCAAAAATTAACATGGAATAAAATACGTTGACCCTAGCGCCGGAGAACCTCAAGCACAAGGTCCCCGGGAAAATTTTCTACCTTATTCCAAATAATCGAAATTTTTGGAGGTTCACATGAGCAACAAATTTCTCATTTTATTAGCAAGCTTTGCTATGGCACTCATGGTTTCTTGCTCTGGCGATGATGGCAAGGATGGTTCGAGTTGCATTGTTGAGCCTAATGCAAAAAGCGGTTTTGATGTTGTTTGCGACGGCGAAAAGGTAGGCGAATTAACCAACGGTCAAGATTCCGACTGTAGTTTTAATCCCATACCCGAAACAGATAGCCTCATTATCATTTGCAATCATGAAGAAAAAGGTCGGATAGCCAATGGCAAAGATGGCAAAGACGGTGAAGACGGCAAAAGCGGCATTGATGGCACGAATTGCCTTGTGAGCGAAGAAGGTGTTTATTTAGTGATGAAATGCGAAGATGAAAAGATAGCGGAGTGGCCCAAGGCAATGTGTGGTACAAGTGCTTATGATCCTGCAGAGATGGCATGTGACAGGGGTATTTTATCCTTTAATTTTACTGATGAGCGTGATAATAAAAAATATAAGGCTGTGGTTATAGGTAATCAAACTTGGATGGCAGAGAATTTGAATTACAGCGGTGCGCCCGATACAACGCTTGGCTTATGCTACGCCGAAGGTCTCGAGTCTCCGGTCTCCGCAGACTCCATCGCTAAGAACTGCGCAAGGTACGGCAGGTTGTATGATTGGGCAACGGTTATGGCTCTTGGTTCAAATTGCAATTCCGTGAGTTGCCAAAGCGATATTCAATCCAAACATCAGGGTATTTGCCCTTCCGGCTGGCATGTTCCTTTAAACTCGGAGTGGTTAACCTTGCTTAATTTCGTTGGTGGTCATACATTGGCAGCTCCAAAATTAAAGGCAACAAGTGGCTGGAATAGTTATACGAGTTATCATCAAGTATGTGTGTCGGGAAATGTTCACGAACAAAGTCATAACAATCTATGTGGTAATTTGAGTCTACTCGTTTCTGGCAATGGCACAGATGATTATGGGTTTTCAGCATTGCCGGGTGGCTATATTTGGCAAGGTAGTAGTAGCAATTATTCTTACAATATCGGCACTTATAGCTTTTGGTGGACATCTTCTGAGAATGAGAATAGTCCTGCTAGTGCTAATTACAGGTACATTTACAACGCGAATAATGAAGTTTATGGGAGTACTCCATTAAAAACTAATATGTACAGTCTCCGTTGCGTAAAGAATTAGCGTGCTGGGGACAGGGCCAACGCATCTTAATTTTTAATGGGGGAAATCCCTTCCCCCTCGCTGCAACCGCCTTTGCGCAACACCGTTGCACATGGGCGTTGGCACGCAACGCCCCTACGGCGTTTTCCGCTCCCCCCAATGCGGGGCTGGTTCGG
>JAITUM010000196.1 GCA_031286305.1 Candidatus Fibrimonadaceae bacterium
TAAACTTTTCATATCGGCGTGCTTTGGACATCATGTCCCAGCCAACGAAGCTCAGCGTTTCGCTTCCAAAAAAATCACAATATTCAGACAGTTTTCCCCTCAAAATAGGAGTATTTTATGAGTAAATTCAAACTCATTTCACTGGCGGTCGGCTTTTCGCTTGCCTTGGCATTAACTTCTTCCTGCTCATCGGGTGATGACGGCAGCGGCAGCAATTCCAGCAGTTCGCAAAATGGTGAAATTATTGAACCGAGTAGCAGTTCTTCTTCTGTTTTGAGCTCAAGTTCAGAAGAGATGATGCTTTCCGGTAGCAGCAGTAGTTTTGAGGTTGGTTCTTCTTCCTCCGTAGCGTTATTTTCTAGTAGTAGCAATTCCATTGTCAGAAATTGTGCCGTTGATTATAATGAATCTACAGAATTTTGCATTGACAATGACAAGATTTATCCACTTTGTAATGGCAACAAATACGATGTATTAACTACTGGGTGCTGTGACAATTCCACGTATACTTTTTCAACACACGGCTGTATAGGCAACATTATACTTACCAAATGCGGTAGCGAATATTTTGGTTCTGAAACTCATTTTTGTCCCAACAATCCAATGAGTAAATTTTTTCACACCGTTTTAGAAAAGTGCGATGGAGCAACATATAATCCTGATTATAATGGTTGCTGCAATAATGTAATTTTTATTCTATCAACATATGACTGCATAAATAATACTGTACTTACTAAATGTGGCAACGGTCATTATGCCTCTGAAACTCATTTTTGCTCCAGTAATACTATTTATGAAAAATGCAATGGAGCAACATATAATCCTTCAACGCAGGATTGCATAAATAATGTTGTGCTTAACAAATGTGGTAGCGGTCGTTTTGATCCTGAAACGCACTTTTGTGTTAGCAATACCGCTTATGAAAAGTGTAATGGTTTAACATACACTCCTTCAACGCAGGGTTGCATAAATAATGTTGTGCTTAACAAATGTGGCAGCAGTCATTTTGATCCTGAAACGCATTTTTGCGTTAGCAACATCATTTATAAAAAATGCAATGGAGCAACATATAATCCTTCAACGCAGGGTTGTGTAAATAATGTTGTACTTCCCAAATGTGGCAGCGGTTATTTTGCTCCTGAAACACACTTTTGTGTTAACAACACCATTTATGAAAAGTGCAATGGCACAACGTATATTCCTTCAGCACAAGGATGCTTAAACGATGTTGTAATTCCCAAATGCGATAGCGATTATATCCCAGGGAATGCAGCAAATAAAGGAACATTGGTTGATTCTAGAGAAACTAAAGACGTCAAAACATATAAAACTATCAAAATATGTTCGCAAATCTGGATGGCTGAGAATTTGAATTACAATGCTCCAGGCAGTCGTTGTGGCGAAGGAAATGGTTTACTTACAGATAAAAATACAGAAATTTGCAATATTTATGGTCGTTTATATGAGTGGCAAGTAGCAATGGGTTATTATACGAGTGGGCCAGGTTCTTCGGCAGTTCCTAGTGGCTTACGAGGCATTTGTCCCACTGGTTGGCATATTCCAAGTGATGCGGAGTGGGACATTCTTATTCACTATGTTAGCTTTGATTGGGCAAACATGACTACAGACGGTACAGCAGGAACCAAGCTGAAAGCCAATAGCGATCTTTGGGATACCAATGCAGGCACAGACACTTACGGCTTTTCTGCTTTACCAGGTGGTAACGGCTTCGGTAATGCTAATCCCGGTCTTGGTATTTTTGGCGGTTGGTGGTCCACTACGATTTCTAGTTATCCGTATTCTGATTACAGATACGGTAGGTCAGTGAGCAATAGCAGTGAGGATGTGAGCAGATTTACAAGGGCTCCAACTAATTTATATAGCGTTCGCTGTGTTCGAGATCTTTAACAATTAACCATAGGAGTTCACCATGAACAAATTCCACACCCTCACTCGTGCATTGAGCGTAGTCGAAATGCCCCACTCCCTAGCAATGCTATTCGCTGTGCTATTATTTTCCTGCTCCGGCGATGATGGCAGCAGCGGCAGCAATTCCAGCAGCTCGCAGAATGGCGAGATTATTGAACCGAGTAGCAGTTCTTCTTTTGTTCCGAGTTCAAGTTCTATGAATTCCTCATCGTCGAGTGTGGCTCCGAGCAGTAGTTCTGCTAACGATAATGGCTTGTGCGAAGGCTTTATGGATGGCACAACTAGGTTACATTATGGCAATTCAAAACCTCAATTTTGCGACAAGCGTGATGGTAATAAGTATGTTTATGTGACCATTGGCACTCAAATTTGGATGGCAGAAAATTTAAATTACGATGCTATAGACAGTAAGTGCAATAACAACAACGAAACCAACTGTAACATCTACGGTCGTCTTTACGATTGGGCTACTTCTATGAATTTAGAAGCAAGTTGCAATACCAGTTCTTGCATGAACCAAGTGCAACCAAAGCATCAAGGCATTTGTCCTGCGGGGTGGCACTTGCCAAGCAACGCTGAATGGTTGCAGCTGACGAATTTTGTTGGCATTAATCCAGGTACAAAATTAAAAGCAAACGTTTTGTGGTCCGGGGTTGGTTTCGATAAACATGGTTTTTCTGCACTTCCTGGTGGCAACCACTTTAACAGCCCCGGAAGTAGCGGTGTTTGGTGGAATTCCACAGAGAGTGAATCCTACAACAATTTGGCCAACTACCTGAATATTACAGGTAGTGAAACTAAAGCTTCTCTTTCTGCTCATACGACTAAAACTTCGCAATATTCTGTGAGGTGCTTGCATGATGATTCGTATAGTTCAGTTCCCAGTAGTTCTTCCTCTTCCACTCCACTTACACAATGTCCTGTTTACGATTCATCAACGCATTTTTGTGATAGCCGCGATTTTAAAATATATAGATACACTAAAATAGGCACCCAAACATGGATGGCGGAGAATTTGAATTATCATAGTAAAAACAGAGAAAGTATGTGCCATGACAATGATCCGGATTATTGCGATTATTACGGTCGTCGTTATGCCTGGGCCGCAGCTATGGATTTTGCCTCAATTTGCAATACAACTTATTGTGCAAGTGATATACGAGCTAATCATCAAGGTCTTTGTCCCTCCGGCTGGCACATTCCTAGTGACGCAGAATGGACACAGTTGATAAATTTTGTTGGTGGAGCATCAAATGCAGGAACTAAATTGAAGGCAACGAATGGTTGGAACGCTCATTCAACTTCAACATATGGCAATGGCACGGACGATTACGATTTTTCGGCTCTTCCAGGTGGTGGTTTCAATACCGCCCCAGGTAGCAGCAGCATATGGTGGAGTTCTGCAGATATAGTTGGCGACGGTAACTCCTACCCTGGCACCTACTATCGGGAAATGTTTTACAACAGCAGTGGTGTATCCAGGTCCCTTATGGATAAATTCAGAGGTCTGCATTATGTAAGGTGCGTTAAAAACTAAACATATTGGTTATTGAAGTATGAAAAAATATGGAGAGAGGTTACAGCGATGGGAACGGTAAGGCAAGGTTTCACTCTGTGCGCTGCATAGAAAATCAAATGAAAAAGAGATTCAGAAAAACCGGGGCGTTAGGGAGCGTAGCAAACCAGCCCCGCACAAGGGGGCAGCGGAAAACGCCAATGAGCGGTTGCAGCGAGGGGGATTTTTTTCCCCCTTCAGGTGCAAAGTTTCACCAAAAAATCTTCCGGCGAAATTGCAGGAATAGCTGGGTTGGAGAAATCTGGTGCGTTACGTGTTATGATAAAATCTGCATTCCATTTTGAAGCACAAATAAAAAGCAAAGAATCTTCGTAGTCTTTGATTTTAGTTTCAAGTGCTTTTATACAGTCTTCTTTTGTAACAGTAATTACATCAAAAAGAAAAAATATTTTCTTTATTTCTTTTATAGCTTTATCCCTATCTTTAAAATGTTTATTTGTAATGTAATAAATGTCGGTAATAGTGCTTGCTGTAATAGCACCTCTAAATTCTCTTTTTGAAACAGAGCGAATTATATCTTGAGATTTTTCTCTAAATGGTTCTCTCGCAGTAATAGCATCAATTATAATATTCGTATCAATAATTGCGTTCATATCGTTTCATCCTTTCTTCTTTAACTTCTTCGTCCGTTACTGTAGGCGGTAAAATTCCAAATAAAGATTCCGCTACAGCAAGCCTTTCAGCAATATCGTCTTGTTTTATTTTTACAGTTTCTTTTATTTTAGGTTTCAAAAAAGTTATTATAACCTCATACTCCTCATCAAAAGGAATTGCTTCTTTGGGCTTAATAGCCACACCATCATAAACACCTTGAATTACTAACATAATAAACCTCTATGGAAATATAGAAAATTTCGCACATGATTTCTTGCGTTTACATCATTATTTTGCCCTTGTGCAACGCAACGGGCGGTTGCAGCGAGGGGGAATTTTCCCCTCAATCAAACTTCATATCCTTCGGCATCATTCCCAGCTTACGCTTTGTCCAAATCTTTGTGCTTTCTAGCAAGCTGTACACGACAGGCACAACTATGAACGAAAGAAGCATGGAGCTTGTCATTCCGCCCATAATTACCCAGCCAATTCCTCGCTTCCACTCAGAACCAACGCTGGTGCCGAGCGCAATGGGCAACATGCC
>JAITUM010000047.1 GCA_031286305.1 Candidatus Fibrimonadaceae bacterium
ATAGTCCCGCTAACAACAAACCGGAATTCGTCTGGGTCTATGTCTTTTCTGTAGTGGTGCGCACTACCCTGATTGATTTGAAGCCATCCATGATCCGGTCCATCGAGCAGCCGTGCGTCATGTTGGTTTGTTGGCGGATTGACCATGTCAACCATCTTATAATAGGTATCAAAATCCTCCATTGATTTGGCTAAATCTTCACCACGCATCAGGTTAGCTATAACTGGTTTGGTAATGTTGCTTACCGCCTCTTTTTCTATTCTCCCAGACCCAACTCCGCCCGTATTACCCGCAGGGGGGGAAAGGTACGTTCCAACCGATTCATTAAGAAAGATATACGCATACCTTCTGACAGGAGATGTATTAGTAACATTACTTGGAACAAACACGAAGTTGTAGTTGTTTGAAGTGAACCACTGGCCGGGTGTTACAGTCTGGCTGCCACCGCCCCAACCAGTAGTAATCATGGTTGCGGTACCGTCTTCCCAAACCATGAAACCGAAATTCTGTCCAAAACTCGAACTCCACCATCTGGCGTTGCCGTCTGTGATCCACCGCGGGTCACGGTAAGAATTCACCGGTTCGGCGCCCATCACCGGAGCGGGAAGCTCGCACGGATGAATATAGTCCGGCGGTAAATCTGTGTTTGCCGAGAGAGTCAAACGCAACGCGGGACCAACGCCTTCTATTGAACGAATAAGGCGTCCTGTTATGTTCCAAGTGGGGAACTCGTTCCCAAACTGTGCATTGCGCCGCGTTTTCTGATTGTGCGTGCCACTGCCCGGCCCTACCGGGTCTACGCCGCCCATATGCGTAGCGTTCCAGGTGTTATACGCCCATTCTTCTGTAGCGGTTAATGTCAGGTTGTTAGGATTATTTTTTGCCGCATACTCAAACTCCGCCTCGGTCATCATACGATAATTCCTGCCTGTCATTTGGCTCAACTTGCAGGCGAATTCCAGGGCATCGTACCAAGTATGACTACTCTGAGCGTTGGGGCAGGTGTTTTGACCCCACTGGGGCGGGGTACAAGTGGTGCCTTCCATTACTGTCTGCCACAAAGCTCTCGTTACCGTGGTGCTTCCAATAAAATATGGGCTGACCGTAGCGTCCACGGCGGTTGTATTAGGCGGGCAATTGCTACCCTCGCAGCCAAGCTTGAACGCACCGCCTGAAATGTATACCATTTGGAACTCCACGCCGTTCACGGTTTCGGTAAAACTGGCGAGCCCTGTCTGCTTGACAGCAGTCATTTCAAACGATTGCTGCGGGTTACCTGTGAGTGTCGGATAGAATTTGCGCGACTGGGTTATATATCCGGGTGCAGTAACGGTTATAGTCCACTCCCCATACTCTCCCTCCGCTTCTGCCATGGACATGCTACTGCTTAATAGGGGGCTTGCCACATCGCTAAATGCAACATTGATGCTCAGCTTGCCGCCACCGTGGGTTACTTTGGTTGCGAAAGTGTTGCCGTTTGTTCCTTTAACAGAGAGCAAGTAAATGCCGGCAGGAATGTTAGCGGATGCCTTGCCGGTCAATACCCGCTTGCCGTTTATTGAATACAGAGAGATTGCCGCATTCCGATACTGCTGGGACTGTAAGCTCAGCGTAATGTTTCCGCGGCTGTGGCTGACCCATACCCCGGTGTTAACCTTATGCGGCTGATGTGAGATTGTTGTCGATGAAAGATCCTCGGGTGCCGGTCGTTGAATGAGTTTAACGTTGAGCATTCTTTGAGTGCTGGCTATAACGTTAGCCTCTTCCCCTGTGCCCCATCCGATGGGTGGCGTTATTTCTACATTGGCATCCACATCCACAATAACCGGTATTTGTGCATCCACCTCCGTTAACTGTGAAAAAGAGTTTACTGCGAAAGCCGAGACAAGCAAAGCGAAGATTATGCGCAAATTCTGCATAAGTACCTCAGGGAGAATGTGAATATCTAATTGTAATATAGAAAACGCTGATTTACTCGCTTGGGTATGGGGAACTGCACAAATAAACGGCTAAATCTGCTTAAAAACAATGTTTTTTGCATTGCCTATACCCTATACCCTCCTATACCCTATACCCCATACCCCATACCCTATACCCAAACATTGAGTTAATCATTAATTACTTTACTATATTTGAAGAGAATTCAACCGGAGAAAAAAAATGTTCGTGAAAAAATGGTTTTCTGTTCTATTATTGCTAGGCTTTATGGTTCCAACTATAGCTCATGCCTACGATGATGATGAGTGGTACGACGAAGAAGAGGAGTATGAAACTCCTAAGAAAAAGGCCGCACCAAAAAAAGCACCTTCCAAAAAAGCATCAGATTCTGAAAGCAGAATAGGTCTGTCCGTTGGTTTTGGCGGAAGTAAAAACATCCCTGTGGCTGCTTCTGGTGGGAGCATTCCTGTAATTGGTTTGGTTTATGATATGGGCTCTGGCATGGAAATTGGCGTGGGCTTAGGTTTGCACAGAACTTCTCAAACTCCGGATGATCCTAATGCTGTAGTCCCGGATCCTGATATGGAAATCGCTTTGGTGCCAAGCATTAAATATGCTTTGGGAAAAGGACTTTTAGGTTATGGAGTAGGTGTGGAAATACCTGTTATAAATAGAGGTGAGGCCGGAACGGATATTGGAGGTTTTCCTTTCTTTTACGTGAATGCTGAATTGGTGAAAAATGTCTCGCTGTCTTTGCTTGCAGGAGTAGATGTTGAGAGGTATTATGTTGAACCAATTACACATATGAACATAAATCTCGCCACTAGAGGCGTGATAACGTTCTTCTTTATGTAATTTTATCTAAGTGCTGGGGCGAAAATGAATACTTTTTCGCCCTTTTTCACGTTTACAGCCTTTTCCGCAAAACTGCCCGTTTTTCTGCCCCATTGGTCTAAAACATCAATTTTTAAGGAGTGCCTGCCCGGTTCCACCGGAATGCGGATTAATTGAAGGGTTAAAGGCATTGCAGAACCAAGTCGCAAATCTGCCTGCTCCATTGCTCCTGTGCCAAAATCCGTGCCCAAGTTCAAAACCAAATCAACATATGGATTTCCCGTTTGCATAAGATTTTTTGCCTTGCTTGCCGCTATGGTGCGCATAATCACTCTGCCGGCTGTTCTCAGAAGCATTGTAGATTCTCCGTTTTCCAAGTCTTTTTGCATGGAACTTTTAATGTTCGAAACAGGCTCGGTTAATTTTGCATCTCCATTTACGCTTACCAAAAATGCAGAAGCCTGCGAGGGTCTTTCCACCATTTTGGGTATTGCAAACTGAATTGTCATGGTTTGGCCGCTAAAACCCGGACCACCTAGACCTAGAGCTACAAGCACTGTTGTTTGGTTTTTTCCGTTTGCATCCCTATAGTTCAAATAAAGAACGCCGTCCGGTGCATAGGTTCCCCAAAATTTATTTTCACCCAAAACAGGGCTTAAGCCTGCATAACCAACCACTATAATTTCCTGCTCATTTTGCGGAATTTGAGCAACGAGCTTCGGGGTGTAGCTCGTTTCAAAGTGTTTTTTTGCATTATCATAGGCAATTCGGGCATCGTCTTCGGAGTTTTGCCATTCAAAAGAGAGGGCAATGAGGTATTGCAAAGCACCGCTTTCATTAAATTTCTTCTCTTGCTCCCTAAGAGCTTGTATTGCAAGAAGCGCTCGCCTCGACTGGACAACGGCTCCGTCTATTTCGCCGAGAGCCAAAAAGTTTAGAATTTGGATTTTGTGAAGCCACTGTATCTCAAAAGGGTAGGAGCGGTAAGGCCGAACATTGTCATTTGTGAGGAGTGCAGCGGCTTCGTTGCTCACAGAACGAGTGTACAAATCATCTAAAATCTCTTCTGCTCTGGCAAAGTGTTTTATGCTTTCCTTATAATCTTGGTTATAATGCAGCAGAACGCCCATGTCAAATTCCAAAAGAAGTGCATCTTCCGAATTATAGAGTTTTTTCTTGTTTTTTTCAATATTCTCTATAGCGGCTTCATAATTACCTTCCCCAATGGGTTTGCTAATCCTCTCCATTCGCAATTTCGCCGGACTAGCACAAGAAGCCAGCAGGACCGCAAGTAGCAAAAATAAGTGTTTAGTTCGAAGTTGAGAGTTGAGAGTTGAGGATTGTACATTGCTAGCTTCGTTGCTTAATTGAGAATTGAGAATGGAGAATGGAGAATAACTCCACAAATAGCGGCTATTTATGCGAAAATAACTCTCAATTCTCAATTCTCAATTCTCAACTAAATAAAATCAGAGTTTCAGCGCGCTTTTCTCAATGTGTTTTTTGATTTTTTTGTTACCTATCCAGAGTTTTCTGTGGCTTTGAAGGTCGGTTAGCTCAAGGTCAACTTGGTAGAATTTGACTGTTTCACCGCCGCTTTGGTCTACTATGGAATTGATTGTGCCGGTTAGCATCAAGTCTGCGCCCACTTCTTGCCCGCGCTCTTTGGCTGTTTCGTCGGTGGCATTGCTTGTTTGAGAGTCAATTTCTCCACGAAGTTGCTGGCGTTCCTCGGCATTTGCCACAAAATCAACCTTTCCGGAATTGATTAAAACGCGTTGGATATCGTTTATAAAGGTGCTGGTATTGATATGTTCGGTGCTGAGATTGCGGACTCTTCCGATTACAACAACCGGAACTTGGCCGTTTTTGGCATTCACAACATTTTGGTACCATGGTTTTGTGAGGCAATCGTTGAGCATCTCTTCTGCCACGAGCCTGGAGTCAGTATCGTTCCAGTTGCCGGAGAGGTCAATTGTGGAGTCGGAAGCTACGCGTTTCACGCTTTTACCGCAACCGGTGAAAGCAAAGGCGGCAATTAGAAATATGCTCAAAAACACGAGCTTGGATAGCAGGGTAGAGTGAAATGTTTTCATAGGGTTAATGTAGAAATTTTTTCTATATTCTACGATAAACATTCACACCTAGAGGATTTTTGATATGAGACTGGATATAAGCAACCTTGATTTCAGGGCAGGTACTGATAAAAGTTTTGAGACCTGGAAAAAAGAAGTTATAGATACAGGCAAATTGCCAAATTTCGAGACTTTGCAAATGCAAACCTCGGAGCAAATACCCGTGCTTCCTGTTTATAGCAAAGATGTTTGGGATGGAATGGAGCATTTGGACTATTCTGCAGGAAAGGCACCGTTTCTGCGCGGTCCATATTCAACTATGTATGTGATGAAACCTTGGACAATTCGCCAATATGCCGGTTTTTCTACCGCAGCGGAATCCAACGCGTTCTACCGCCGCAACCTTGCAAGCGGGCAAAAAGGGCTTTCCGTAGCTTTTGACCTTGCCACACACCGTGGCTATGATGCAGACAACCCGCGCGTTGTTGGTGATGTTGGCAAAGCGGGTGTGAGCATTTGCTCCGTTGAAGATATGAAGGTTTTGTTTGACCAAATTCCACTCGGTGAAATGTCCGTTTCCATGACAATGAATGGTGCCGTGCTTCCGGTGCTGGCTTTCTACATAGTAGCGGCAGAGGAGCAGGGTGTGGCTTGGGACAAGCTCACCGGTACAATTCAGAACGATATTCTAAAAGAGTTCATGGTGCGTAACACTTATATCTACCCACCAAAACCCTCGATGAAAATAATTGGTGATATATTCAGTTTCACCACAAAGAACATGCCCAAGTTCAACAGCATTTCAATTTCGGGCTACCACATGCAAGAAGCGGGCGCAACTAACGATATTGAACTTGCCTATACGCTCGCAGACGGCTGGGAATATATTCGCACAGGCATAGAAGCCGGCATGAATGTTGATGATTTTGCTCCGAGACTTTCCTTTTTCTGGGCTATTGGCATGAATCACTTTATGGAAATTGCCAAAATGCGTGCCGGGCGTTTGCTTTGGTCGAAAATCGTTAAAACATTTAATCCCAAAAAAGACAAGTCAATGGCACTCCGCACACACAGTCAAACGAGTGGCTGGTCGCTCACCGAGCAGGATCCGTTCAACAACGTTGCCCGTACTTGCATAGAAGCTATGGCTGCCGGGCTTGGCCATACGCAAAGCTTGCACACCAACGCTTTGGATGAGGCCATTGCGCTTCCAACGGATTTTTCCGCTCGTATTGCTCGCAACACTCAGCTCTACATTCAAGAAGAAACAGGAATCACAAAATCGGTTGATCCGTGGGCTGGTTCTTATTATGTGGAATACCTCACTCGGGAACTTGCAAGCCGCGCATGGAAGCATATTCAAGAAGTTGAAGCGGAAGGCGGCATGGCAAGCGCAATTGAAAAAGGCATTCCGAAAACCCGCATAGAAGAGGCTGCAGCTCGCAAACAGGCTCGCATAGATGGCGGAATAGACGCTATTATTGGTGTTAATAAATATCGTTTGGAGCAAGAAGACGCTCTTGATATTTTGGAAGTTGATAACACAGCAGTTCGCAGCAGCCAGGTTGCTCGTTTGGAAGAACTTCGCAAGGGCAGAAATCAGGCTGATGTGGATAGTGCTTTGACGGCAATCACAAATTGCTTTGAGGAATGGAAAGCCGGTAAAAAGAGCGAGGGTAATTTGCTTGACCTTTCGGTAAAGGCTGCTCGTGTTCGCACAACTCTCGGCGAAATTTCGGATGCGGTAGAAAAAGTTGTTGGTCGCTACAATGCGGTAATTCACAGGATAAGTGGTGTGTATAGTTCAGAGATAGGAAACAATGCAGAGTTCAAGGAAGTTCAGGCAATGACTGACGCTTTTGAGCTGAAGAAGGGTCGTCGTCCGCGTATAATGGTGGCGAAAATGGGTCAAGATGGTCATGACAGGGGAGCCAAGGTAGTTTCCACAGGTTACGCTGATATGGGCTTTACGGTCGATATCGGTCCTTTGTTCCAAACTCCGGAAGAAGCTGCTCGCATGGCGGTGGAAAACGATGATGATATTCTTGGCGTAAGCTCTCTTGCCGCAGGTCACAAAACTCTTGTGCCGCAGGTTATAGCGGAGTTGAAAAAGCTTGGCCGCGAAGATATTATGGTTGTTGCCGGTGGTGTTATTCCCAATCAGGACTATGATTATCTTTACAAATCCGGTGTTGTTGCGGTGTTTGGCCCCGGAACGGCTATTGCTACGGCTGGTAAGAGAATGATGGAACTGTTGTTGTCAGATTAGTCTGGAGGTTTAGATGCAAAAATTTATCATTTTCAACGATACCATTGGCAGGCACCAATTCATAAATTGTTTGCATCTAATTAGGTGTGAGGTAAAGCAAGATTCCAATCACCCCGGAATACTAGTAAAATTCTTTTTATCTGATGACAAGGATATTGAGTGGAGTAAGCGTTGCACGGATGGCAATGTAAAGTTGATGCAATCGACAATGGAAAGCAAGGTTGCAGACTTCTTTAAGAGCGATGAGAGAGTGTTAGAGCTTGGTTAGAAAAATAAAACTCCCGTTTTTGTCACTGGGACATCCAATCGCTGGAAAATTTTCTACATTTAACTTAAGTATTCTTCAAAGGAGTGTTTATGCTTAAAAAAGCCTCTCTCTGCCTGGCCTTGTGCCTTTCACTTGGGTTTGCCCAAACCACTGTTAACTATCCGTATCCGCAAAGGAAACTTTACGGTAACAGCACGATAAATGCAACCAGTTCAATTGCTTCTGCAAACTTGAAAAGCAAGTTTCTGAACTTTTTGCAGGATTTTTATGAGGAAGGCACTTGCGGTAGCACCCCTTGCGCTCGTATTAAGTTTGATGAGCCTGAAAACACCGTCTCCGAGGGCATTGCTTATGGCATGATAATGATGGTTTATTTTAGTGATAATACCAAGAGTTATAAAAACGAATTCGACAGGCTGTGGGCATATTATAAACATTTTAGCAACACTAGAGGAGTAATGAATTGGAAAATCAACGGTTTTAATAATGTTATAGGTCAAAATGGCGCTACCGATGCAGAGTTTGATGCGGCCTTTGCCCTTGTTATGGCTCATTATCAGTTTGGCGGTCAAAGCTATCTAGACGATGCAACAACATTGGTTGCAGCAATTAGGCAGCATGAAATGGAAACCGACGGTTTGCACAAACCCGGCGACGCTTGGAATGCCGATAAAAACCCCAGCTATGTAAGCCCTGCTGCTTTTGAATTATTCAAAGATTTAGGTACAGGTCAATCAGAATTTTGGAACAGTGCTATCACTAGAAATTATACTTTTTTGATAGCCAACCAAAATCATAATACCAATACTACCGGCTTGCCATCAGGATGGGCAGAGTCCAATGGCAATCCAAAAGTTTGCACAAATAACTGCGGAATCAACACCATAGGCTACGATCCGGATGCTGTGCGTGCGCCTTGGCGTTGGGCTTGGTCAAATGCTTGGTATGGGCACACAAGTGCAAAAACTTTGCTGAATAACTTAGCTCCTTGGGTAAATGCAAGAGAACCCGGTACTATTAAAGGTCCCATTACTTTAACCGGAACCATGGGAACCGATGCCAACTCTAGCTATATAGGCTCTCTAATGTGCGCTCTTACTGTGAACTCTACTTATCAATCTAGATTAAACTCTTATTGGAGTACTTTGATTGGTCTTGCCGGCGAGTCTTATTATAATCAGGCAATGCAAGTTTTAACCGGCTTGTTTGTTACCGGTAATATGCCTAACCTAAAGGCTTGCGGCACTTCAGCTGGTTGCGGTACTAATATGACTTCCGGTGGTGGTTTTAATGGGGACTATACTTCAATAGACAAGTTTGAATTTTCTGAAAATGAAGATGAGGATGACAGAGGTTATGCTGCAACATGGGAATCTTGGTATGCTTATACGGATGTAGGTGCTAATGGTAAATCTACAATAACCAACGAAAAATTCATCGCCAAAGATGAAAATAATAATTGCGAAGATATAGAAGGTTACCATGTAGTTATGAAGGATGGCAATTACTGGGTTGCTAAAATTCCAAGTTACAATCTTGATAAAGGTTGTACAGGCATTGGTACTGCTTGCCAAGGTGGTAACCAATATGCGCCTTTTGTGGCTTTGGGTTTAAGTGCTAGAAACAACGGCACAGATTACGATCTTTCGTTATGCGAAGACGGCTTTAGCTATCAATACAAAGGTCAATCTCACAATTTTAAAGTACAAACAACTACAATTACACAAGAAGGTTCCGATCACTTCACTGCAATTATCACTTCTTCCACAGAATGGGCGGAAGTACAAGTACCATTTAGTGATTTAGCCCAACCTACCTGGACAGGGGCAGCTGGTATGGTGCCTTTTGATGCTACGAAAATTTATGCTTTTGCTTGGGAGCTTAAAGGTGCTGATGATGGTGTTGGAACAGGTATATCTGCATATACAGGAGAATTGGCGATAAAGGACTTCCGTTGCTTGGGGGAAATGCCTTTGCCTGCAACAAGAACACCTCCAAAATGCGGTGATGGCACTCCAATTGCTAATCCAAAGAAGCTTGCATCGCAAGGTGGGAATTTGTTCTTTGCTAATTCGAGCTTGAATTTAGAATTGGCAAGCAACACTGTTGTGCAAATTTTTGACCTGCGCGGAAACAGAGTCTTGACAATGAACTTAACAAGCGGCTCACACGCGGTTTCGCTTGATAATCTACCCAAGGGAGTGTACTTTGCCGTTGCAAAATCTGCCTCTTGGAAGCAAAGCATCAGGATTGTGAAATAGCATAAAAACGCCCCTGAAAAAACAGGGGCAAGTTAGTCGTAATTATCGTAGTCTTCGGATTCTTTTGGATAACCGTTTTCCAACTCTATAATTGAGGCATCGCTCACAGAAATGACCTTTACATTGAAGGTCAAATCCATTCCTGCATATGGGTGATTACCATCTAAAAGCACCGTGTTTTTGCGAATTTCACGGATAATAAAACCATCCGGTTCATGCTGATTTTCAATTTCCTTAAAAAACCTTTCAGCTTCGGATAATTCATCCATGTCATCATCATCAAAGCGCTCCACATAACCGCCAACCCAAAAATCGTTTATGAATGGTGCAAGGTCTTCTTTGGCTACCTCCATCACAAGCTCTTTATCATGAGCACCATAAGCCTGCTCAGAAGACAAATCAATGGAAAATACATCACCTTCTCTGCGCCCTTCAAGAGCGTTTTCAAGCCCCGGAACAATGTTTTCGTTGCGATACCCATGCAGATAAAATACAGGCGCATACGGAGAGACTTCCATAAGTATCTCACCTTTACGGTTCATTATGCTGTACACAATAGAAACCTTTTTATTTTTCTGTATTCGTTCTGACATTTAGGGAACGTAGAAAATTCCTCGCTCCTTGCGATGGGTTAATGAAGTGAGACAATTTTAAAAAAATAAAAGTGCGGAAAACAGGACATTTTGTTCGGAAAGGTCCTGACAAAATGCTTATGGAAATCTTTCTATCTTACCCATATGCTCATTGCTAACCCCATTTACGATGTCACATTCAAGCGGCTCTTGGAAAACAACCGTGTGGCTAAGTTTTTAATCGGAACCATCCTCAATTGCAAGGTCCTTTCCCTTGAGCCGAGCATTCAAGAGCACTCGGAATTTGGAGAAGATGCCGGCAAGCTAACGCTTTTCCGCATGGATTTTGCAGCTACAATAGAAACAGAAGAAGAAGGTGAAAAGAGGGTTATTATTGAAATGCAAAAAGCATTGCATTTGGGCGATGTCTATCGCTTTAGAAAATATTTAGGCAA
>JAITUM010000122.1 GCA_031286305.1 Candidatus Fibrimonadaceae bacterium
GTTGTACTCAGCAGGAATCCCCGTAACCTCAATAATGTGATATTCATATGTGTGATATAAAGGCATGCATCCGAGGAATATGCTCAAAGCTAGCGAAATGATGGGCAATGTGAAGCGCATTATAACTTTTCCAGTTTGTGTAGTTTTGGGGTTTTGCGGAGAAGTCTAGTGCTGGTGGCATTAAAATCGCTAGTAAATTTTTGACACTTCTCTGAACTTGAAGCATTATTTATTTCGACAAGACATATTTTCATACCGCTTTCAACTTGTCTAGCCACTTTACCCGCTAGAAAACGACATTCAGGCATTTGATTATGAAACGGACTTGTCGTGCAAATAGGGCTGGTAGCCCCATTAATATTGTTAGGGTTAATCATATCATAAAGACCGAAAGCATTGGGCAACTTTTGTGCCACTTTATGCTGAGTATAACCAACGGGGCGTACCCAAGCATAACGAGAAACAATAAGCGAATCTTCTTCATTTCCCCAATAGTAACGAGTAGAAGCACCTGCACGCATAAGCATGGCCCACTCATCTTTATAAGGCATGCGATATCCGAATGTACTAGTATCTATAAACATGTCTCTGTCAAAACTATAAATTGTATCTAAACCCTCCAGTTTACTGCGCATGTTCGCAAATCGCCATATAGTGCCACCACTTTCAATATAAGGTCTTATGGAAGTTTTCAAATCTTCGTTAGGCGGATAATGCTCTTTAGTCGGTCCTCCAATAATAGTAATACCCTCAGGTTGGTAATGCGGGTCAACAGTCCATTTATTAAGGTTTATGCCAAGTTCAGAATAATGCCAAGCATCCCCCATTGTAAATTCTGTTTTGTCAACAATAAGAGCTTGATTGTATCTTTTATTTTCGTAGTGTCCATAGTCAGACTCTGTACATGTATTGCCATCTCTGCAAAACCACGGCAAAGGAACTTCTACCCATACTTTATGTAAGTAATCTTCCATTTGTATATAGCTTTGCTCTACCAAAACTTGGATTGTATCTGTGCGACCGCTGTTTTGCAAGAACTGCACCCGGATAGTCCCCGCAAGGCTTGGCGTTTGAACTGATATGCAATTTTCTGCATTCAAGGCTACCAAGTGCTCGCTAATCCAAGTGCCCTGAATTTCTTTATCGGGGCATATTGAAAATGTTTCTTTTCTAGAGGCTTCAATATAAGCATTGGTTTCGGCTTTATAGCGATAGCGGGAAGTTGGTCTAGAATCTTTACCTTTTCGTAAAGAAGAAATGTATAAGCTTCTGTTTGGGTATGCAGACCTAATTTGCTGCGTTTTTTCCGGCAGTTCATGCGATTCTGCTTCAAATGTTAAAATACGAACTCCCTGCACATCGTAAACACCGTATTGTTTGGCGAAGGAAAAAGCAAAAGCAAATGCAATTAGAATAAAAAAATTCATAAAAAACTCCACTAAAACGTCCATCTTTGAATCGCACAAGTTCTCTCAGGCGATTCTCTCCGCAAACAATCCCATTGTTTTTCGTATCCTATAGGAGGAGGTCTTATAACGCTTCCTCCTGCAGTATCTGCTATTTCAATGCTGCGCGACTTTAACAAATGTCCTTTTTTAAGTCTCTTTTGGAATAAATAAAACATAAGATTACTTTGCTCAGAGCTTGCATTATCTTCGCTTATATTTGGCAAATTCATACGTGCATCTCCCAAACCCATTGCGTGCCCAAGTTCATGATAAGCTATTAATTTTGTGTCTTCCTCGTGCCATGGCAAAGCGGTAAATGTTATGCGATTATTAGGATCCAACCAAGTTCTCGCTAATGTATTTTCACTAAATTCACCAACATATTGCGATCCTAAAGGATCTGTAAAAACTTCAGCCATTCCTGTACACTGTAACTCTGGAAAATTATTTATTGTTGCTGGTGCAAGCACATCGCCAAATGTTGAAGTTAAATAAAATTTATTATCCTCGCTACTCCAACGTATAGACGCATTAGGAATACGACAGCCATTTGGATCTATCGAAACTATATCATAATTTCTATCTTTCTGCGGTTCTATTTCAGGGTTTCCACATACTGAAATGTTGCCATTACTATCTTCTTTTAAAGGCCAGAAACGTTTAGTAGGCAAACCTAATTGAAAAATAGCACGATTTGATAAATGCTCACTTGTAATCATTTCAGCTACTCTATTTCGCATAGCAACAATTCCACCTTCTGGACAACCAGAATACTCCCCTCTAACTTTTGTCAAGACTGCATTGTCACTACTTGTAATTTGTAGTGCTGTGCCATTAAGTTGTGGATAAATAAGGGCTTGCTTGTAAACTTCCATAAAACCATTCCAAAATTCATGGCTTATAACCAAAGCGTTTCTTTCGTCATTCGCGTTTCCCTTGTCATAATACACAGGCAAAAAACTATAAGATCTCCAATCGTAAGTATGTATATGTAATTCTTGCATTACCCTAACGCCATTATTCCTATCTCTTCTGCAAAGCGCATTTTTTTTTACATCATTCTCCATGTCATTGGTAAATTTATAATCTTGCTCTATTTTAGAATTGTCAATACTTTCCACAATTGTATCCCGAGCTGCTGGATTACAAATATAATACTCGTATTCGGATGGCAATCCTCCAATTTTATTTATTTTCAAATTGGCAACACCATCCTCGTTCGTAGTTACCTTAACTTCTTCTCCGTAAAATTTAACTGAAATACTATTGCCTGCAATAGAAGCGTGAACAATGCTGTCTTCTTTATTGCCAGCTCTAGGTCTCGTATGCCTATCAAAGCCATAAGGATGCTTTTCCTTTGGATAAAAGCCATCTCTTTCTTCCCATGGAAAAGGTTCGCCTTTTGGCAATTCACCCCATTTAGAGTCAAGGTGTATAAGCACAAATCTACCTCTTTCATTGCTAGGCGATGGTTTGCTTGAACAAGCAAAAAAAGAAAGCAAAGAAAACATTACACTCATGTAAATAACAAAATTCTTCATTACTCCACGACCTCATATCTAAAGTTATCATTAGCGCTTTTTACATAGATTACCAAAAAACCTTCATGAATGCCCTGGTCATCAGGATCCATTGAAAAAAGGATAAGTCTTCCATGTTTTTCAGGATCGTAGTCAGGATAAAGCGGCCAATTTGTTAAAGTTTCAAATACATATTTTCCGTCTTCATCTTTATCAGTACGACGATAAAAAACAACATCTACAGGAGCGATATCCGGATATTTATTAAACGCGCTATCCAACACAGTTATGCGAACTGTAGCCTTTGATATTTTGGTTTTGTCGTGCTTACGGACTAAACGCTTTATCATGCGTCCGTAACCACCATGACCTACATAATCCATTATTTCATAATTAGGCAATTTAGTGAATAATGGCTGAGGCATATCCGGTCTTGGCTCAAATTTCCCATAAGCCCACTCACCATACTGAAATGTATTCCCATCATCGCTATAATCCCCATACGCCCCCATAGCAACCTCATTCCCCCTCTCCGTGCCAATCAAATCCTGCTCAAGAGTACCGGCAACATCCTTGCTACCCTTCAAAGCAGAAGAACCACCCGCCAAAATAAGACCGGCATCATAACCAAAGAAATGAGCTGTGCCGGCAGCCTTGCTAATATCAATAAACTTGGGATCACCGGATATATTGCCGGCACCGGCTCTAACTGACGAAAAAGAACTATGCTGAGCTGTCCATGAATTAGGAATATCACCACCGGAATTCTGCCAAAAAACAGAATTGAAAACACTGCCGGAATTACCGGCGAAAACATTGCCGCCACCACTGTTGCCAACAACCGTAGCATTCAAAACAGAAGCGCTGCCCGCAGAAAATGCACCGCCTGACCTCCTGCTGCCATTGCCATGGAAAACGGCATTGGAAA
>JAITUM010000168.1 GCA_031286305.1 Candidatus Fibrimonadaceae bacterium
TATTACATAGGCAAGTTTCCTGTTACTCAGAGGCAGTGGGTGGCGGTAATGGGTTCTAATCCTTCTCATTTTAAAGGTGATGATTTGCCCGTTGAGAATGTTAGCTGGACTGATATTCAGGGTTTTATTTCAAAGCTAAGGCAAGTGTCCGGCAAGAGGTATCGTTTGCTTACCGAAGCCGAATGGGAGTATGCCGCTCGCGGCGGTTCAAAGAGCAAAGGTTTTAAGTACGCCGGCGGCAATCGCATTGCAGATGTTGCTTGGTACGAGGATAACAGCGGCGCAAAAACTCACCCTGTGGGTCTTCAAGACCCCAATGAGCTTGGCATTCATGATATGAGCGGCAATGTTTATGAATGGGTTAGCGATTGGTTTGGCAGTTACAGTTCAGGTTCTAAGGTTGATCCTGCTGGTCCTAGCAGTGGCTCTTACCGTGTGCTTCGCGGTGGTAGTTGGTACAGCAATGCGCGGTATTGTCGAGTTGCGAATCGGAACGACCATAGTCCCGGTAATCGTGGCAATGGCAGCGGCTTCCGCCTAGCCCTTTCTCCCTAGTTCGCCTAGTGCGGAGCAAAAGGGTTTCGCCGAGCCACGCCCCAAGCGGAGCGGGGCGGCAGGGCTAACGCATCTAAATTTACCTAATCGTTGTCGCTGGGCAAGGCATCGCCTTGCCCCTACAGGCACCGCACAACAAACCCGATAAATACCGCATTTATTCCAAATGTTCAATGAAAATTTGTATCCGCACCCGTAGGGGTAAGGCGAGCCTTACCCAGGTCATCGTTTGACCATACCTTTGGCATGTTTACCAGCGAAATGTAGAGCGTTTGTAGATGGGCTTTTAAGGGAAACGAATTTTCTAAATTTCTGCCATGCCCATTATTTATACTTTGACAGATGAGTCGCCCAGGCTAGCAACTGAGAGTTTATTGCCTGTGGCTAAGTTTTTTGCAGAAGCTGCCGGAATTGAAATGGAAACTAAAGATATTTCGCTTGCGGCTCGCATTTTGGCCGCCTTTGACCTTGCTTCAGATGACCTTGCCTATTTGGGAAAACTTGCAAATGAGCCGAATGCAAACATAATAAAACTTCCGAATATTTCTGCAAGCATTCCGCAAATGAAAGCTGCAATTGCCGAGCTTCAAAGTAAAGGATATAAAATACCGAATTACGAAGAAAAACCGGAAATTTACGATAAGGTTAAAGGTTCCGCTGCAAATCCGGTGCTGAGGCAAGGCAATTCGGATCGTCGTGCTCCGCTTTCCGTTAAGCAATATGCAAAAAAACACCCGCACTCAATGGGCGAGTGGAAAACGGATTTTAAAACCGCAGTAGCTTCAATGAGCAATGGTGATTTTTACGAAAGCGAAAAATCTATAACGCTAAAACAAGACAGCAGTTTTTCAATTGAATTCATAAATAAAAAAGGTGAGAAGGAAATATTGCGCGATTCAAAACCGCTATTAAATGGTGAAATTTTGGATGCTTCTGTGCTCAAAATCAAAAAGCTGGAAAGTTTTTTTGAGTGCGAATTTGCAGTGGCAAAGAAACGTGATATGGCAATTTCGGTTCATTTGAAAGCCACCATGATGAAGGTCAGTGATCCTGTGATTTTTGGTGTTGCATTCAAAACGCTTTTCAAACCTCTTTTTAATAAATTTGCAAAAGAGTTTGCCGAATTAGGCATAGACCCTAACAATGGACTTTTGGATTTGCGAAAGAAAATTGCAGGCACTCCAAAAGAAGCGGAGATTGAAAATGAAATTCAAAATGTGTTGAAAAACGCTCCGAAACTTGCAATGGATTTCAATAGCCCAAGCGATGTGATTGTGGATGCTTCAATGCCTTCGCTCATTCGCCGCGCTCCAAAAAATGAGCTTGCCCTTATTCCAGACCGTTCATATGCCGGAATTTATGCTGCTGTCATAGATTTTTGCAAAAAGAATGGTGCTTGCAATCCGGCAACAATGGGTAGCATTCCAAATGTGGGTTTAATGGCACAGTCTGCAGAAGAGTATGGCAGCCATGATAAAACTTTTATTGCCAAAGAGAATGGAATTATACAAGCCGTTGATGCAAATAATAATGTTCTTTTGAGTCAGGAAGTTGAAACCGGTGATATTTTCAGGATGTGTCAAACAAAAGATATTCCTGTGCGCAACTGGATTCATTTGGCGGTTGAAAGAGCAAGAATAACGCAAACTCCCGTGGTTTTTTGGCTTGATCCGAACCGTGCGCATGATAGAGAATTAGAGAAAAAACTTAAAGATGAATTGAATAAAGTTGATTTGAGCGGTGTGGAAATTAATATAAAGAATCCTGTTGATGCAGCTGTTCTTTCTATGCAAAGGGCAAAGGATGGCTTGGACACAATTTCTGCAACAGGCAATGTTTTAAGAGATTACTTAACAGATTTATTTCCGATTTTGGAACTCGGCACTTCTGCAAAAATGCTCTCCATTGTTCCGCTTTTGGCTGGCGGTTGTATCTTTGAAACGGGTGCCGGCGGTTCTGCTCCCAAGCAGGTTGAACAATTGTTGCAAGAAAACTATTTGCGCTGGGATTCTCTCGGCGAATATTTTGCGCTTGCGGAGTCTTTGAATTTTTATTCAAGGCAAACTAAAAATAAAAAAGCAGAAGTTTTGGCAAAGGCTCTTGATATTGCAAATGGAAGCATTTTAGAATTCAATCGCGTTCCGGCTCGCAAACTCGGCGAACTGGATAATAGAGGTTCGCATTTTTACTTAGCTCTTTATTGGGCTTTGGAGCTTTCAAAGCAAAACGAAGATTTGGAGTTGAAAGCAAAGTTTGAACCCATTGCAAAATCTTTGAGCGAGAATGAGCAAAAAATAGTAGAGGAGCTTGCCGCTGTGCAAGGAAAACCCGTTGACATTGGCGGTTATTATTTGCCGGAATCAAAAAAACTAGCAGCAGTGATGAGGCCATTTGCTTGGGTTAATCATTTTCTAGATTAACCTCATGTCGAATAAAGTTTTAATTATAGGAGCGGGCGGCGTTGCTAACGTGGTCGCCCAAAAATGTGCGCAGAATAGCGAGGTGTTTGGAGAGTTGCTTATAGCAAGCCGCACTGAAAGCAAGGCTAAAACAATAGCAGGGCGCGTAAAAAACATTCCTGTTAGCACGGCTACCGTTGACGCGGATAAATCTGCGGAAGTTGTTGCTTTAATAAAGGATTTCAAGCCTAAAATGGTTTTGAATATTGCACTCCCTTACCAAGACTTAGCCATAATGGATGCCTGCCTCGAAACAGGCGTTGATTACCTGGACACGGCAAACTACGAGCCTAAGGATGTAGCTAAGTTTGAATATTCTTGGCAGTGGGCTTATCACGAAAGGTACAAAGAAGCAGGCATAATGGCATTGCTAGGCTCCGGCTTTGACCCGGGTGTTACGAATGTTTACACGGCCTACGCCAAAAAGCACCACTTTGACAAAATGGATACATTAGACATAGTGGATTGCAATAACGGAGACCACGGAAAGGCCTTTGCCACAAATTTCAACCCGGAAATAAACATTAGAGAAATAACGCAAAACGGCCGTTACTACGAAAACGGCGAGTGGATAGAAATACCACCGCTTTCAATTCGCAAAGACATAAGCTACCCCGAAGTTGCCGTGCGCGGTTCTTATGTGTTATTCCACGAAGAATTGGAATCGCTCGTTAAACATTTTCCGGAAATCAAAAGAGCAAGATTTTGGATGACATTCGGAGACGAATATATAAAGCATTTAACTGTTCTCAAAAACGTTGGAATGACCCGCATAGACCCGGTAAAATTCAACGGAGTTGACGTGGTTCCTCTAGAATTTTTAAAAGCACTGCTCCCGGAACCTTCCACCCTTGGCGAAAATTATTCAGGCAAAACTTGCATAGGCTGCCAAATCACCGGGCAAAAAGGCGGCAAACCACAAACTTACTTTGTTTACAATGTTTGCGACCACGCAGAGTGTTTCAAAGAGGTTCAAGGGCAGGCAATAGCCTACACAACGGGCGTTCCCGCCATGCTGGGCGCTGCTCTTATGCTCACAGGCAAGTGGAGAGGCAACGGTGTGTTCAACATGGAGCAACTCGATCCGGATCCTTTTATGGCAGAAATTGGCAAGTGGGGGCTCCCGTGGAAGGAACTGTTTGGGAAGGATGCGGAGTTGGTGTAGGTGTCCGACTCCTCTTTATTCAACTTATCATTAGCCGGTTTTAGTGGGAATCCGGCTGTTTTGTCTTTCAACTTGCTTGAAGGGTTTTATGGTGATGACCAGCTTTCTGTTAGCTTCCTTACAAATTCCGGTAGCTTATCCAAGTCTATTGGCAGGGAAGCGAATTTTTCTTTTGAGTTTGAAGGTAAAAAAGATTTTTTTAATGGAATAGTGACAGGGTGCTCTGCTGAACAGGGAGTCGGAGTTTCAAAGGCAACTCTTAATGTGAAAACTCTCAGGCATTCGCTGGATAAAGAAGAAAAATACGCGGTTTATTGCGAGAGTGATGCCGAAACCATTATTCGTTCCACTTTGAGTAAAGCGGGTGTTTCGAATGTAAAATGTAATTTGAATTCTTTTTATGAAGTGGATTTTAAAATTCAATATAACGAAAGCGATTTGGTTTTTTTGCAAAGACTCTTGGAAGATTGCAAAATTATTGAGTTTGTTAAACATTACAAAGATAGGAGCGAACTGGTTATTAGCGATAGCGGTGACTGGGTGCAATCCGCTTTGAACTTGGTAAAAAACCGTTTGGAAATGAATGAGAACGGAAGCTTCTTTTTTGGTTATGGGCACTCGCCAATGAGACCCGGGCAAGCATTTAACGCTTTTGGCGAAACATTTATAGTTTGTTCCGCATATCATAGCGGCAGCCAAGAAGCTGCGTTTGGGTTAAAAAACAAGAATGATGGTTACATTTGTCAAATTGCGGCTTTTTCAGAGCGAAGTTTTGGTTCCTTGCCAAGCGGTAAAGAAAAACCAAAAATTCCCGGTGTTATTGTGGCAAAAACCGAAGGTTTTATAGGTTCTTTTGCCTCCATAGATTCTCAGGGACGCTACATTGTTCGTATGCCTTTTGACGAAGAAAACGAAGGTATGACAAGCAGCCTGCCGGTGCATTTAGCGCAAAGCTTTGCGGGTGAAGACTTTGGCGTTCACTTTCCGCTTCGCAAAGATACTCCGGTTTTAATTGCTTTTGAAAACGGTGATATAGACAAGCCAATTGCACTTGGAGCGGTTCCCAGAGATGAGCATAAAGGTCCTGTTACCGGCATAAATTCTTTTCAAAATATTCTCAAAACTTCGAGCGGAATAAAGTTTGTGCTTAATGATTTGACCAGCAGTCTGGATGCAGAGGTTCCGGGAGATATTTCTGTAAAATCCGAAAAGGGAATAAGCATGAAGGCTCCAAAAAATATTTCCGCACAGGTTGGTAAATCAAAAATCAATTTAAAAGAAGTGGCAGCTCCGCAGAGCGGCAGTGCTGCAAAAGGCAAAAGTGATTCAAAAGGTTATTTGCAAATGGAAGCTTCTGAAAATATTGCGCTGAGAACAGGCAAAACAAGGCTTGGGCTGGACGATTCTCTCAGTATAAATATGGGTGCTAAAAAAAATGTTTCAATAACTGCAAGCGAAAAATTAATTTTGAAAGGAAAGCAAAACATAAGTATAACCGCGCCCGGAGATATTACAATAAAAGCGGGTGGCAAATTGATTTTAAAGGGAAAGAAGGTGAAGATAAACTGAGGTTGAACGGCGGAATTTATGAGAAATTACGAGCAAGAAACAAAATTGAGAGTTGAGTTTATTCGCAGGGTTGTAGAAGCCGCGGGTGCAAGCGGGATTGTTTTTGGGAATAGCGGCGGCAAAGATTGTGTGCTTGTTGGGATTCTTTGCAAAATGGCCTGCGACAATACAGTGAGCGTAATTATGCCCTGCGGTTCAAAGCAGAATTATGGGTCTGACAAAACCGATGCCGAAGCCATTGCTGAGAAATTCGGCATAACAACGCGGCTCATAGACCTGGCAAATATTAAAAACGAGCTTGTTCAGGCTCTTGGCGAAAAAACACTCAGCGGCTCCGCAATTGCCAACATTGCACCGCGGCTTCGAATGACCACGCTCTACACCATTGCGGCAAGCGAGAACAGGCTTGTAGCGGGAACCGGCAATAGAAGCGAAATTTATATGGGTTATTTCACAAAATGGGGTGATGGTGCTTTTGATTTTAATCCTATTTCCGATTTAACGGTTACCGAGGTTTATGAATTTTTGCGTTTTTTAAAAGCACCGGATTTTATAATAAACAAAGCCCCTTCTGCGGGGCTGTTTGATGGACAAACGGATGAAAAAGAAATGGGTATTGGCTACCGTAGCATAGATGATTTTTTGCTAAACGGCACGGCCAATGAACATGACAAAACGATAATAGAAAAATTTCACAAATCAAGCGAACACAAAAGAAAATCAGCTCAAGTGTTTAGTGGACAATGACTCAGACTACTTTGCTTTGGGACAAGCGTTAAATCTGCATTCTAACTTACACCTTAAACTGATCAACTGTTTGCTTTAGCTCGCTTGCTATTTTTGCCAAATCGCCTGCGCTATGGTTAACTTGCGTTGCGCCTTGAGCATTCTCTTTAGCGGCTTGGCTCATTCCAACCACATTGCTGCTAACATCGCCGGCTCCTTTTGCTGCCTCACCGGCATTGCGGCTAACATCGTTAACGCCTTTTGCTACCTCGCCTATGGCACTGGCAACACGTTTTGCTCCTGTGTTTGCCTGCGCAACGTTGCTTGCAATCTCATTGCTTGCCTTGGTTTGCTGATCTACGTGACCGGCTATGGCTTCAACGGAATGGTTAATTCTCTCTATTATGCTTGAAACTTCTTGAATAACATCAACAGCGCTGTTTGTGCCGGTCTGAATTCCTTCTATGCGACGGGCAATGTCGTCTGCGCTTTGAGCACTTTGGTTTGCAAGTTCTTTAATTTCACCGGCAACAACAGCAAAGCCCTTTCCTGCTTCACCTGCAGATGCAGCTTCAATGGTAGCGTTCAGTGCAAGCAAATTCGTTTTGTCTGCTATGCTCTTTATAACATCTGTAACCTGTCCAATCTCTTTTGCCGCAATTCCGAGTCTATTCATCGCTGCAGTTGCATTGTTTGCTTTTTCTGTAGCTTCTGTTGCAACATGACGAACTTCACCGGTGTTGCCGGCAATTTGATTTATGCTTGCGCTCATTTCTTCTATGGCACTGGCTATGGTATTCATGTTCGTAGACATCTGCTCTGCTGCGCCTGCTACTTCATTTGCATTAACCGAAGCTTCTTCTGCGCCGCTAGCCATTGCGTTTATGTTTACCGCCATCTGCTCGCTGGTGCTTGCAACGGTATTGCTTTGGTTAACAGTTTCTTCTGCGCCGCTTGCGAGTTGCCTGCTAACAGAAGAAAGTTCTTCCGAGGCACCGGCCAAAGTGTCTGAATTAATATGCAAACCCTTGAGAATTCCTTGTATTTTTTCAAAGAAAACATCAATGGAGTGCGCTACTATGCCAATCTCATCTTTCTGGTCAATTCCGGATCTAACGCGCATATCGCCATCTTCACCTTTTTTTATGATTTCAACGACCTTATTTAAAGGTCCTGTTATGGATAATGTCATAAATATACCGGTTACAATAGAAGCAATTGTCATAAATATCAGTATAATTATGCTGATAAATTTTGCTCCTTGGTATTTTTTCTCACAATCTTCAACTATTTCAGATGATGCAACATCCTTTGCATCTATAAAAACTTTGTTATATTCGGTAAGCTCAGCGGCCTTGTCTCTCAAATCTGCGGGAATATCATTTGAACCGCCATTGTCCAAGTGCGTGATGAAATTGCTATATAGAGTTCCATATTCATCCATGGTTCTTCTAATATTGGCAATCATTGCTCTACCTTCAGCGGTCATCAGTCTTTTTTCTTCTTCGTTGTAAATTTTGGTCATTTCGGCTCTTAAAGTCTCAGACTCTCTTTTGTGCATATGCCTTTCTTCTCTGGTTTCTGCGAGTGCGGCTTGATAAACCGTTATGCGCATCATCTGAGCCATTCTTGCCGTTTGAGTCATGTTCATCAGTGATACTACAGCTTTGTCGTAGAGTTCATCTGTGCCATCGTTGATTACTGCTAGCTCGTACAGCAAAAATATGCAAGTGCATACTGCCATAAAGGTTATTGCCAGGTAGGAAGCTATTAATTTTGAGCCGATTTTGATGTTTTTCATCATTACCTCATTTTTTTTGGTTGTTTAGCGGAATATAGAAAACAAAATAGAGTAAATGCAACTTTAGGCAACAAAGCTTTACATCCTGTTTTCCCATAGAGCTTCGGGTGCTAGGTCTGGGGGAAAGTGGCAAAGGAGCAGTTCACGTTGTATAGCAACGTTGTTTTGGGAATAAGTATACCCGCACACTTGGTAAAGCATTTATAGATGAGCTATTGAAGAAAATGCGGGACATGGGACAAGTATTAATAGATATGCATAAATTTTCTAAATTAACGTTGATGTCCAAAGATCGCGAAATAATCAGTTTTGACTACGCAATGAAAGACATATTGCGGCAGAAGGCTAATTTCGTTATTTTGGAAGGCTTTCTGACCACGCTTTTGGGGCGCAAAGTGAAGGTTTTGGAAATTTTAGAGAGCGAAGGCAACAAAGAATATTCAGGCGACAAAGTCAACCGAATAGATATAAAAGCCAAAATAGACGGCAGCGAGATAGCGATAATTGAGATACAATACACAGATATGATTGACTTTTTTGGCAAAATGCTTTTCAATGTGAGCAGGGCTATAGTGGAACAGATAGGCGAGGGACAAAAGTATAACGTAAAGAAGATTTATGTTATAAGCATAGCTTATTTTGATTTGGGCGCTGCTCGTGAATATTTGTTCAATGCTAAAATGGAAGGTTTCAAGGGTGTCAATTTTGGCGAGCTTATACCCTTTGCTCAGATTGATGAGCTTGCACACCCTAAAGGCATCAGCAAGGACATTCACCC
>JAITUM010000194.1 GCA_031286305.1 Candidatus Fibrimonadaceae bacterium
ACGAAATAAGTTTATTAGGGGGCTTTCCTGTAAGCCCCCAATTTTCTGTATTTTTGAAAAACCACCGCCCAAAAAAGGAGATTTTTTCCCCCCCCCCCCCCCCCCCCCCAGATTTTTCGTAAATTTCTATCTTACCCGGAGGATTCCCAATGAGCAAATCTAAACTCATTCCTATTGTTATTGTCGCTTTTGTAAACGTGACATTCATTTTTTCTTGTTCCGGCAGCGATGTTCCGGATTTACCGCCACCTAGCTCCAGCTCTCATGTTTCTTCGTCTTCTGTTAGCGAAGACAAACAAAGCAGCAGCTCTAGTTCTCATGCCTCTTCGTCTTCTGTTAACGAAGGCAAGCAAAGTAGCAGTTCTTTTACACCTGAGACCTGCATTGCCAAAGAGGATGTGCCGAAATATTGCGGAGAAGTAAGCTGGGATAACATAAAATGGAACACAATGCCGGATGCGTTAGGTGGATGTTTTTATGTTTTCAATTTAACTTCCATAAGCACCAATACAACTTATATAGTGAACGGCAATGTGCATTTGGCAGGTACCAAAACAGACTTTGGGCCAAAAGTAGATGGCGGCTACTACATTTTTCTACAATCCGGCAGTTTATCTGATGTTAACGCCGTCTTGGGTGTAAAACCTGCCTGTGAAACCGGTGCATACGGTCTTGTTTGTACTACCCCAACAGCACTGCCTACCGGCGTAGAGGGCATTCCTATTACCGTACAACGCCCAACGCCAACGCTCGCTTGCAACAATGGCTTTGAACCGACCGATGAAAATATTAACTGGCCAAACTGGACTAATCCTGCCGCTGGGGAACATAATATAATAGCAACAGCAAATTGCGGCCCTATGGTTTTGCAAGGCAGTTGCGGAACAATGAAAATTGACCCCGTTACGCTTACTTGCGGTACTATGCCTAACGGAGTAGAAGGTATTGCCATTAATCAACGCCCAATACTGACTTGCAATAATGGTTTTAACGCAACTGCTCCGGTTTATAACGGAATTAATTGGGATAATCCCGCAGTAGGAGAGCATAGTGTAGAAGTAACGGCAAATTGTGGCTCTGTGGTTTTGCAAGGTAGTTGCGGAACAATGAAAATTGACCCTGTTACGCTTACTTGTGGCACTGTGCCTTCAAACGGAATAGAGGGCATTGCCATACCTGCAAATCAATGGCCAACACTCGCTTGCAACAATGGTTTCAACGCAACTTCCCCGGTTTATAACGGAATTGACTGGGATAATCCTATACCCGGAAATTATGATAATACAATAAAGGCAACGGCAAATTGCGGTCAAAAACTTGGTTTACAAGCTAATTGCTCCGGTATTTTAACGATAGCTCCTGTTACTCTTACCTGCGGCACTGTGCCTCCCAACGGAATAGAAGGCATTGCCATACCTGCAAATCAACGGCCAACACTCACTTGCAACAACGGTTCTAGCGCAACTTCTCCGGTTTATAACGGAATTAATTGGGATAATCCCGCACTTGGAGTATACGAAGATGGGAGCATTAGCGTGACGGCAACTTGTGGCGCAAAATTCGGTTTGCAGGCAAATTGCTCCGGCGTATTGAATGTGTCAAGTGAACCTTTTTGTGATGCGTTCCCGCTTTTAGATGATTTTTGCCCCGGAATTGACTGGGCTGATATAAAATGGAACCAAGCCCCTCCTAGTGCCATCGGAACAGGCTGTTATTATGTTGAAAATTTAACCTCATTTTATGTAGCCTATTGGAATCAAACGCTTTTTAAATTAAATGGTTCTACTCTTACAACTCAAGTTCACAATGGTAATATAGGAAGCTATCTAAAAGTGGATGGTGGCTATTACATATATTTTAATAACACTAGTGCAAGCAATTACCCTGCTATTTATGTTACCGTTGGAACCTCTAAACCATCATGCGCAATGTAAAAGGAGAAACGGAGATGTTTAAAAAAACTCTAATCATTGTTTTATTGCTACTCGGAGTAGCTTTTGCACAAATTGCTTCACCGGTTTTCGTTTCTTACGAAGCCTTTCTTGATAGCATAGAAACCTATGCTACTGCCATATTGTCGGAAAAAGAAAAGTTGGAACTCCAAAAATCTACGGTAAATGCAGAAACTGCAAGTCCCAAAGATGAGTTTGAGAAACAAACGGATTACGAAAAACGACTTGCCGACTTTGAAAAAGAAAAACAGCAAAAAATACTTGCGCTGGAACAGGATTATCAAAATAGAACAAAAGAAACTGTGGAAAAACTCAAAGCCGGCATAACTTTCAAAAATGACATCCAGCCAAATTGGGAAGGGATACTGAAAAAAAATGGTAGCATAGAAGAATACCGAGAGCGAGCGGAAAAATTATCAAGAAAGATTAAAAAAATGAAAACGAAAATTTCTCAAATAAATGGACTGTTTGGCAAATTGATTTTCACCCCAAGCGAATTGAAAATTTTGACAGAGCACTGGCAAAATAAAAATGCGCTTTATACATCTCGCCTCGAAAAAGCCCGAGAACTAATGCAAGATTATATTATTCAAGATCAGGCAAAAATTCTGACCACAGAAAGAAAAAAGTTTGAAATGAGTTTAGGCGCCTATAACGCAGACAAAGAGGAATTTGAATTCAGCATGAATGATAGCAATTCTAAAACCGTTCCTTTTGATTTTAGCGGCACAGTAAAGATATCTCCCCAACAAGCCCGCGAAACAAACCGCCAAACAGACAATTTTACTGCCAGCATTGATTACATTAATTTTCCACTCATTGTAGGCGAAGCAATATTATATCCCGGTGTTAAAAAAGCCAATGTTTTTTATAAGAATCAGGAACTTAAAACCGTGGGTTTGTTCAAAATACCATCCGGTCTGGACCAGCATAGTAACTTTAGCGAATGGGCAATCTATGCTGATTCATTGATAACCGGCAAACTTGCTCCCAAAAATTTAGATTCTCTTTACGCAATGAGCGCAAGTGCTACCAAACCGCTAAAAGAAAAAAAGGAGAGCAATCCTTCTTTGTCTGGTAAAACTGTCTTTCGCATAGCCATGTTCAGTCTTTCTGCCGCAAGCTTTGGTCTCGGATTATGGCAAGATAGCGAAGTAAGTTCTAAAACCCAAAAGGCGAACAAATTAGCTTTGGAGTATTCCGAGGCACAAAACCTTGCAACATACAACTCCTATAGAAGAGGCATGGATGATTTGGAAGCAAGCAAGAATTTGCGAGCCGGATTTTATGTAGGCGCAGGAGTGTTTGGAGCTGCAGGAGTTGTGAGTTTCTTTTTTTAAGGAAAATGCTGCCATCCTTTGACTTTGATTTGCTTGCCGTTCAAAAAAGATCCATTACCTTTTTTCACTTCGCCAATTTTATGAATGGTAAATTTTTTCGCCAACTGTTCTATGTTTTTTTTTGCGGATTTTTTTGCGGTAAAAAGCAGTTCGTAGTCTTCGCCGCCATGTAAATCGTAGAGGCAAACATGTTGGTTTTCTATTTCCAAACGGACTTTTGATTGCTGCGATATGTGAAGCAGGCTTTCTGCGAGGGAGTCGCTTGTATCTATGCAGGCTCCTATGCCTTTTATTTTTGCAAGCTGCCTACCCAAGCCAAGCGGTGGCTGCGGAACCTTGTGCAAGTTTACAAGTTCCTGCTCCTGTTTGCTGAATTTGCCGCCTCTTTTTAGCAATTCAAAACCCGCTTTGCTTTTGCCCGGAAAGCCGGAAACCCATATATCATCGCCGGCTTTTGCCGTGCTGCGCAAAAGAACTTTGCCTGCCGCTTTGCCAAAAACCGCTATTGAAAAAACGCCTAAGGCTCCGCCTGTGGTATCTCCACCCCAAATTTTAACCTTGTGTTTTTTGCAAACTTTCACCACCGCGCTCGCAATTTCGTCTCTTATTTTTTTGCTCCATTTTTTGTTTATGCAAACCGAAAAAAGAATTGCGCACGGCACGCCGCCCATAGCGTTGATATCAGAAAAATTTGACAGCAAACACTTTTCAATTGCTTGTGAGGGGCTGCTCCAGTCCAGCCGGAAATGCGTTCCTTCTACAGACATATCTGCCGCTATTAAATACTCGCCAAAAACAAAAGCATCATCGCCGGCTTTTGAAAGCAAGTTGTTTATAAATTTAAATTCGCTTGTAAACATCTTCTAGCGAAAGCTCGTTTTCTGCCATCATGCAAGCCACGTAATACAATGTTTGCGAAAGTTCCAGCGCAAGAGCGTCTTTGCTTTCATAGCGTGCCGCCATCCAAGATTCCGCCGCCTCTTCCACCAATTTTTTGCCAATGCCATGCGAGCCTTTTTTAAAAAGCTCCGTGGTGCTTTTGCCTTCCGGCATTTTTTCCTTGCGGTCTTTCACCAAAGCATAAATCTCTTCAAAAGTCATGGGGATAAGGTAGAAAAATTTCCAATCTTTGCGCAAATTATACATTTTTTTAAGTTGTGCCCTCTGGCGGGGCAAAATTCGCGACCATAATAGATTAATTGCAGATGACGACGCTCCCATTCTTTTTTTGGGAATGCAGCTTTGAGGTCTTTTTCGGTTTGCAAAACGGAAGAACCGTCGCTTAATCCCCATCTGTAAGCAAGCCTGTGTATGTGCGTATCTACAGGAAAAGCCGGAATTTTGAAAACGTGAGACATCACAACACTTGCTGTTTTGTGCCCTACGCCCGGTAAAGCTTCGAGCTCTTCAAATGAATTAGGCACTTTGCCGCCATGTTTTTCTACTATTATTTTTGAGAGTCCTTTCAAAAAACGACTTTTATTGTTTGCTAACCCGCATAGTTTTATTAGCGAATAAATTTTATTTTCCGGTAATTTTGCCATTACTTCTGGAGTTGAAGCTGCCTCCATAAGTTTTGGCGTAACCATGTTTACTACGGAATCTTTGCACTGCGCAGAAAGTACAACCGCTACTAAAAAAGAAAAGGCATCCGTATGGTTAAGGGGTATAGGCGGATTTGGATATAATTTATCAAGAGTCCGCCGTATAAAAAGCAGTTTAGGCATTGAGGAAATTTAGTAAATGCTGATTTACTCGCTTGGGTATAATCAACCATCCTGTGGATGTTTACCAGCGAAATATTCAGCGGGAAGGGAGTTGCTTAAAAACAATGCTTTTTTTGAACGCATTACGTAGTAAGGGCAAGCCGGAAGCTTATGGCGCTATCGAGAGACTCCTGGAATTCGTAGCCACGCGCGGACACCCGACAATGCCTCGCGCCATGACGCCAACTGCCCCCGCGAAGAACACGGGCGAAACCAGATTCAGGACCGCTGGGGTTATGCACATCGAGCTGATTATATTCACCATACCAATCAGCAACCCACTCCAAAACATTACCGCTCATATCATACATACCTAATTCATTAGACTGCTTCGTTCCTACAGGGTGAGTACTTTGATTATTGTACCATGCCACTCTATCAGGATCATTACTCCCGGCAAACTTGTAGCCTTTACTTTGTACTCCTCCACGTGCAGCAAATTCCCACTCTGCTTCTGTAGGCAAACGATATTTTTTACCGGTCATAAAATTTAACTTTGAAATAAATTTCTGAGTGTCATGCCAACTAACCTGCTCAACGGGTAAGTAATTTCCTTTGAAAAACGAAGGATTATCACCCATCACCAAAACCCATAGTTTTTGCGTAACGGGATATTTACCAATGTAAAAATCGTTGAGAGTCACATTGTGTACCGGCTTTTCTTCGTTAAGATAATCATCACCTTGTTCTGTTGTTCCCCCCATCTTAAATGTTCCGCCTTGCACAAACGCCAACTCAATATCAATACTCATATCAATCATAAGTAGCTCACGATACGTTTCAGATTCTTTTTTGTTTAATGATGGTAGTATTAACTCTAATAATTCTTTTTTCACATCAAGTGAAATTGCCCTTACAACCTGTTTTTCAAATTTATTATCTAGAAACGCCTTTTTTACAAAATCATAATTCCCAGTACTCTTTAATTGATCTAAAAATATCTTTCGATGGCTTTCATATCCTGGTGCTTTAAGCAAATAGTAAAACAAATCAATGTTGAAAATTCCTGGTTGATAAAAATCCGAATCATTCAGCCATTTAATTATTTTCATCGGTTCTTTTAGCGAATAACTCGGCTCCATTTTTTCTTGGGTTTTAACCTTCCGCACGAATGCTTCATCATTAGGGTACAAACTATTTTTATATGGGTAAGTTACATAATCTGCACATGCCATATCAAGATATTTTTTGTTGATCATTGTTTTTAGCAATGAACAATAATGAGAGTTATTAGTAATACTCTTAAAATTAGATTCTATATTTATTTTGATATCTTTTTTCTCAAGTATAGCAAAAACGCTCCCTTTTCTTGCTTGAAAAGCTCTAAAATCATGAGGGAACAAATTCTTATATACAATCATCGCCATCAACTTATTATTATCGGGCACTACAGTATTTTCAGCTGGGAGGCTATTCTCATTAGTTTGGTCGTTAACTAAATTTTCTTTACTTTCACTGTTATAGCTGTCTGTATTCTCATTATTATAGCTGTCTATATGTTCATTGTTAAAGTCAGTACTATCTCTATCTGTAGAATTGCTTATAGCACCGTCATCGAATTTATTAACGTTCGCAGTAGTAGAATTATTAATAATTTCTTCATCTGGTTTCTTAATAACTGCATTCAAATGTTTATAATAAATCATGAACGCATACTTTTTGTCATAGTTATGGTATGAATATAGTAATCAATGATTTACTCTCTACTCCCAAGCGGAGAAATCAGAGTTAATCATCACTTACTACAGAAAAATGTGGGCAAGCTTTTCGGTGAATTTTTGTGCTAAAATTTCCGGCGCAAGCCGTGGAAGTTCCCAAGTGACACAGTGTATTGAATTTTCTCCGCACCAGGTTCCAAGGCTACCGGGCGTTGGATAACCTATATCCGTTTTGTGTTCAGTTTCGCTTAGTTTTACCAAAAAGCTTACCAAAGGAGTTCGCTCCGGTGCATCTACGCAGGCAAGCGGACTGTGAATGGAAAGGATTTCTGCGGGTTCTAGTTTGCGAATTATTTCAACAAGTGCTTTGGTTTCAGGTTCGCTGCCCGGGCTGCTACCGGGTGAGAGTTCTGTCACTCTTTCGCTTTCCAAAGTTGCTTTGCTGAGCGTTGTTTCTGAGCTCCAGTTTGCAGTGGGGAAGTTGCGGTTTAAATCTACGCCCCTCGCATTGCCGCGTGTTCCGAGGTTCATGCCATCCGGATTTGCGCAGAGGATTAAAGCTGTGCTTTGCAAAGGTTCTGCAAAGAGCCTGAGCGTTCTGCTCAAAAGAAACGTTGTTTCGGGTTCTTCGCCATGGATGCCAGCAATAGCAAGGATTTTGCACTTGTGTTTGCAAGGAGCATAAAGCAACGGAGCGCCCAAAACGCTTGTGCCGAATTGCGTTAAAGCAAAAGGCAACGTGCCTCTATACCGTTCTTTTCTCATGTTCATATTATAGTAAACGCTGATTTACTCAGCAGTGGCTAGTGGTCAGTGGCTAGTGGCTAGCATTTTGCAAAAAAAACAGCTAAATTTGCTCAAAAACCATGATTTAAGTATTTTAACTAGTCACTAACCACTAGTCACTAACCACTACATTGAGTTAATCAT
>JAITUM010000061.1 GCA_031286305.1 Candidatus Fibrimonadaceae bacterium
GATTCAGATAGTAACAGGCTGTTATCTACTAAAGTTGGCGATGGTGTTTCTGCAAATTATACGCATAATGCTCACGGCTCAATGACGAAGATGCCGCATTTGTCTGCTATGGAATGGGATTTTGCAGAGAGATTGAGGCATATTACAAAGGGAACTACGGAGGCGTATTATAATTACGATGGTAGTGGCGAACGTGTGAGAAAAGTTGTTGAGAAAGGAAATATAGTTGAAGAAAGGTTATATCTCGGTGGGTTTGAAATATTTAGAAAGAAGAATGGAAATAGCATTGAGTTAGAAAGAGAAACTCTTCACATAATGGATGATACGAAAAGAATCGCACTTGTGGAAACATTGACAATTGGTAGTGGATCTACTGTTCCGGTGCAGAGATACCAATTAGGTAATAATATTGAATCGGCTACATTAGAATTAGATGGCACAGCAAATATAATATCGTATGAAGAGTATTACCCCTACGGGGATACAAGTTACCAAGCGGGTAGAAGCGTTGCGGAAGTTAAGTTAAAGCGTTATCGTTATACTGGTAAGGAAAAGGACGAAGAAAGTGGACTGTATTATTACAGCGCAAGATACTATAACTCAATGATAGGTATTTTTATGTCTACTGATCCAATGTTTGAAAAATATCCAGGAGTATCATCTTATGCGTATTGCTTGAATAATCCTCTGATATATGTAGATCCGACAGGGATGATTGTTGAAGGAGTTTCGGAAGTATCGGCAAAAAGAGTGCAAAAGGAAATTCATAACACTTTTCAAGAAGAAAAATTTAAAGAATTACAAGCTTTATTTAATCTAAGCACGGAGCCAGGTAAAGAAAATCAAATGCAAAGAATAGATGAAGAAGCGTTTAATAAAGCAATCGCAAATTTATCTGATGATGAAAGAGCATTAGCTAATGCATATTTTTTAACAATTAATTCAGATGACATTCATTATGTTGATATGACAAAGAGTGCAGAAACATTAAATCCTCAAGTAACAACAGATTTTGAGTTACCTAGAAATACGAAAGGTTCTTATATTGATGAAATGGGTGGAGGAAAAAATGTTCCTTATAAAAAAAGGGAATATTTGTGGAAAAATAATTACGAAGTTTCAAAAATAGATTCTAAAGGCTCGACAACAATTGTTGTCATTGATTCAAAAACAAGCATACCTGATTTCGTTTGCTCAGAAAGTAGCAAATATCTTCCAAAGACGTCTGCTGCCGCCGAGTTGCTGGCGCATGAGTTATTAGGGCATGGATATAGCCATACTCTCGGAAGGATTGAACCAAAAGAACAACATCAAGATGCTATTCAGATGACTAACTTATATTTGAGAGTGAAAGGTGAAGGCTTTTATAGAGATGGCACCAAACATGGTACGGGAGTTAATTTAGGAAAAGAAACAGTGCAAAAAATTCCCAGCCATTTTAAAAGGTAATGGATTAGAAAATGAAAAAAATATTTTTATGCTTAACGATTATAATACTCTTTATTGCTTATAATTATAGCCTTGATGTCCCGAAACAAAATTCATCAAGCATTTTTTTGGGGAAGGAAAATATACCTGAATCACTTGTAGTATATATGCCAGACACTATAAAAAGAATATTACTTAGACAGGACACTATAAAAATCAAGATTGATATAAATATTGATACTCTTGCTGTATATTTTGATTGTGCTAATCTTAAAATTATAAAAGAAGAAAATTATTTTGCAGCATTAAAAGACGAGAATCTTATTAATTCTATGGAAGATTTAATTGCTTACGAAGAGCCTAAGAGCGAATTTATGTGCAGAAAAAAAAGCTTGGGTGCAACTATAAGTGTCCAAAAATATTATGACCCGAACATAGGTGCAATGTTGAATGCCCAAAGACCTAATCCAGACATAGTAAAAGTGAAGTTTGGAAACCAATTTATATTGTATTGGGATTGTGCTAATGATGAAATTATGGAAGATGAAAATTTTTTTTCGATATTGCAAAGCAAGGAAAATATTTATTTTATGGCGCATTTTATTACTAACGAAGAAATTGTTTGCGATCGCGTATGCAGCAAGGGCCATATTCCTAAAAAAGGGGCTCATGTTCTTAAAAAAGGGGATATTGCATACTTATTTTTAAGCGAATATTATAATAGGTTGATTTATAATGTTGAGTGTTTAGGGAGACAATTTGGTAGTTCTTTTCCGCGTTGTAAATATAATAATGGTTTATTGGATTATATAGAAGAACATAGAGATTTAGTTTTTCAAAAAGTAATATCTTGTCTAGAATCAAAATTGGCATTAGATCAAAAACCAACTCATATTATGGAATTTGAAATAACAAATTCTCCAAAAATATCTGGAGGTAATAAAGTTGCACCTAAGTATGGTGCCCCGTCCGCTGTCCGCAACGGCAAAATGAGTCAATAGCCGTCTTTTCTCAACAGCAAAATCTCGCCAAAAACAGCATTCTCAAAAGCAACAATCACCGCTTTAAGCGGACAGTATGCAGTCCCTCCCTCAGCCAAAAACCAAGCTATCCGTAACCCATCCAATACCCTCGCAACATCCCATCCCAACCGCTAAACTTCCGGCACACCTTGGGTGCCTGCTCATAAGGGTTAACATTATTCCACATCTCCCCAGGAGTCCTACCCCCCAAATGCCGATGCGGCCGAACAAAGTTATACCAACCAGCAAACTCATCAAGAGCAGTCTGCAAATATTTCGCACTAAAAACAACCCTATCAGCATAAGACTTGAAGGTCCCAAAAAACCTCTCCACTCTCCCATTCTGCCAAGGGCAATGAAGCATAATTCGCTGATGACGAATACCCAACAGCCAAAGAGCAAAACGAAACAAGCGCGAAGTAAACACAGATTCATTATCAGTCCGAATAACTTTAGGCTTCCCGTATTTCTCTATAACATCCAGTAATATTCTCAATAACGCAATGGAAGCTTTACACTCAATAGCCTGCAACGAAAGACATTTGCGTGTTCCGTTATCAACAACTCCCAGTAGCGTTTGAATATTGCAGGAGGTATCGGTGACTCCAGTAAAATCCACTCCCCACACAGCATTGCGCGACATAAATCGCGGAATGCGATGCTTCCACAATTTGCGTATATCCATAACATCAGCCATATATTCGCAAAGAATTCCATTAACATAAGTTTTGCCTACGGTCATTCCTCTTTCAGCCGCAAAACGCCTGTTGAAAATATCCGCAACTTGCCTGCACCCTGCGTTAAGCACATGGGCTTTTATGCGTATAACTTCACGCTTCACCCATGGCGGTTTTGATGAGCATCGGCAAGGTTGCTTGAGTTGCTTTTTCCTGCGGAATACGCGGCGTTGTGTTTTGCGGAGGAGGGCAATAGCGGTGATGAGGAATAGTGCGGTGATGATTATGGTGAAGGAGAGCATTGCGGTGAAATGTAGGAAACAGGCACTCTGTTCCCCTTCGGGAATGCTCACTCAATTCGGTGGCTGAGCGAAGTCGAAGCTACGCTGCCCCGTGCTCCGCAACCAAAAGCCAAACACACCTCATTTTCTAAATTACACAAGGGAAATCCCGTGAAGCAGTATGAGCCGTATTTCAGCGATGATGATGAGTGGGAGAATGAGGACGAGGCTAGGAATATTGGCGGGACACCAATTATGCATTATGATCCGTTGTCAAGGTTGACCCCCCTAAAGTTAACCTTGCCCCTCCGTTTTGTTTAAAACCATGTTGAAAACTTGTTTGTCCGGGGAAGACATTTCAAAGTCTTGCGCCATTTTAAGGCTGCCAAAGGGGCAACTCTCTATGCAAAATCCGCATTGCGTACAAGTGTCCATGCGGTAAAGATATTTGCCCAAAATTCTTTTACCGGCCATGCTTTTTGTTGTGAGCACGTTTATTGAGGCATTGGGGCAGGCTTTTTCGCATATTCCGCATCCGGAGCAAGTGTGCAAATCTTGTTCATCGTGAATAAGCTCTACTCGCCCTCTAAAGCGCTCGTGCATTTTGAGCGTAGCTCTGTTTTCCGGATATTGCTCGGTAACTATTTTTTTGGGGTTGAAAAAATATTTCAAAGTGACCGAAAGACCTTTCAACAGGCTGATAGGCCCGGTCACAACAGCATGAAAATACTTATAAACTGTCATTTTAACACCCAACCCATAGCAGTGAATATGGCTCCAAGCAGGAGCATAATCAAACTGAGCGGCAATAAAAATTTCCACTCAAAATTCATAAGCTGGTCAATTCTCGGCCTTAGCCATGTCCAGCGGAATATCATATAAAGCCAAATCAAAAAATAAATTTTTGCAAACATCCAAACCAAGTCTGGAATTGCTAAGAGAATGCTGTCCACGCTCTCAATGCCGATTAAAGGTGCTTGCCAGCCGCCCAAAAAGAAAATTGCGCCAAGTGCGGCGGCGCTAATCATGTTTATGTATTCCGTTAAATAGAACATGGCAAAAGCCGTTCCGGTATACTCGGTGTGAAACCCTGCGGTTAGTTCTTGTTCGGCTTCTGCAATGTCAAAGGGCGCTCGGTTGAGTTCTGCCGTGCTAATGCACATATACATCAAAAAACCTATAAAGCCCAGAACTGGCAGTTTGAAAATCCACCAGTCAAGAATTGTGCCGTTTTGCGCCTCAACAATTCCATTTAGAGATGCGCTTCCGGAAATCATCACCACAAACAGCAGAATCATGGCAAAGGAGACTTCGTAGCTAATCATTTGTGCACCGCTTCTGAGTGCGCTCAAGAGCGAGTATTTGTTATTGGATGCCCAGCCGCCCAAGAGGATTGCAAAAAGCCCCAGCCCGTTTATGGCTATTATGGTAGGCACTGCAAAGCTCAAATCTATGACTTGCCATTGTTTCCCGAAAGGTATGAGAGCCAGTACAAAGAACGGTACGGTCAAAGAAATCATTGGCGCCATGTAATAAATTATTGTATCTACGCCTTTTGGCGAAAAAACTTCTTTGAAAAGCAATTTTGCAACATCGGCAATGGTTTGCAAAATTCCGTGCCACCCTAGTCTCATAGGTCCGAGCCTGCACTGGACATGTGCACAAACCTTGCGTTCCATGTAAATCAAAATGGGTGCAGAGCCTATACCCACAGCTAAAACGGCAACTACTGCCAAAATAACATTCACAACCAAAGCTAGCTCTGGCCACGGCGAATATTCTCGCACCATATCGCCTATGAAATTTGGAACACCGAAGGTCATGTATGGGTAATGTAGAAATATTTTTCTACATTAACACTTGAATTAACATCGAGGTTCAATATGAGTGCTTCTAAATGGTTGAAATGGACAACAATTAAACCTGCAAATATGCAGGCGTTGAATGACTTTACCTGTTCAGATCCTTTTTCAATACTGGGTTTACATCCAATAAATAAAGGCAATAAAATGAGCGTGAGAGCTTATTTGCCCGGTGCTAAAAGCATTTCCGGTGAGGCTTTTGATAAATCCCGCAAATTTAAATTGGAAAAGCTGGGTGATTCCGGCTTTTTTGAAGCGCAAATAGAAGAAAAATTTGAGCGTTTTCTGTATAAATTAAATGTGGAACTTGAGAACGGTTCAAAATATTCCGTTGTAGACCCTTATGCATTCTCTCCTGTGCTTACGGATTTTGATTTGCATTTGATGCAATCCGGTGTTCATTACGAGCTTTATCGCAAACTGGGCGCAAACCTTATGGAGCTAGAAGGCGTTAAGGGCACATTGTTTGCTGTGTGGGCACCCAGTGCTCGTAGTGCTGCGGTTATAGGCAATTTTAACTCTTGGGACGGTCGCAGGCATCAAATGCGCGTGCGCGGAACAAGTGGTGTTTGGGAAATATTTATTCCGGAAATAGGGGAAGGCGAACTTTACCGCTTTGAGCTGCACTCCCAAGATGGCCAAGTGCTGCAAAAATCCGACCCAATGGCAAAGTTCGGCGAAATGCGCCCGAACACGGCCTCCGTGGTTATGCACTTGGATGGCTACGAGTGGGGCGACGAGCTTTACATGCAGACTCATAATGTAACGCAGGTTTTTGGCGGGCCCATGAATATTTACGAAGTGCATCCCGGTTCATGGAAGCGCGACCCTGATAATCCGAATCGTTTTTTGAATTGGGACGAGCTTGCTGAAACTCTTATCCCATATGTTTTGGAAATGAGCTACACCCACATTGAATTGATGCCGGTTATGGAACATCCGCTTGACCAGTCCTGGGGCTACCAGGTCACAGGCTTTTTTGCTCCATCCAGCAGGTATGGCACTCCAGACCAGTTCCGCCGTTTTGTGGACAAATGCCACCAAAATAATATAGGCGTTATTTTAGATTGGGTACCGGCGCACTTTCCAAAAGATGCGCATGGGCTTGGGCGTTTTGATGGCAGCGCCTGCTACGAACATTCGGATTCAAGGCAGGGTGAGCATCCGCACTGGGGAACCTATATATTTAATTACGGTCGCACGGAAGTTGCGAATTTTTTGATTTCAAATGCAATGTATTGGTTGCGTGAATTCCACATTGATGGCTTGCGCGTTGATGCCGTTGCAAGTATGCTCTATTTGGATTACGGCAGAAATCATGGCGAATGGATTCCCAATAAAGACGGCGGAAATATAAACTACGATACCATTCAATTCTTAAAACATTTGAACAGCATAATGGGTAAACACGCTCCTCATGCAATTTTCATTGCCGAAGAGTCCACAAGTTTCCCAAGCATAACCCGCCCACCCGAATACGGCGGTCTTGGTTTCCACTACAAGTGGAACATGGGCTGGATGAACGACTTTTTAACCTATGTGAGCAAAGAACCTATCCACAGAAAATATCACCACCACAATTTAACATTCAGCATGATTTATGCTTATTCCGAGAACTTTATTCTTGTGATTTCGCACGATGAGGTTGTGCATGGAAAGGGCAGTATGCTCAGTAAAATGCCTGGTGATTGCTGGCAACAGTTTGCTAACTTGCGTTTGGCTTATGCATTTATGTATGCGCATCCCGGCAAAAAGCTTTTGTTTATGGGTTGCGAATTCGGGCAGGGCAAGGAGTGGAGTGAAGAGCATTCTTTAGATTGGCATTTGCTCAGTTTTGAAGTTCACAACGGTTTGCATTCCATGATGAAAACTCTTGGTGCATTGTATAAATCCGAACATGCGCTTTGGGAAATAGACCATCATTGGGAAGGTTTTGAGTGGATTTCTTGCGATGATGTGGATAATTCCGTTATAAGTTTTTTCCGTCGTTCCAAAAGCGGCGAGATAATTTTATGTGCGTTCAACTTTACGCCTGTGCCTAGGAACCCATATCGCTTGGGTGCTCCGGCCGCTGGAAAATGGGTTGAGATTTTCAATACGGATTCTCAGCTTTGGGGTGGCAGCAACATGGGCAATGCAGGTGAATGCTGGACGGAAGATGTTCAATCTCACGGCAAACCATACAGTTTGGAGTTAATAGTTCCGCCTTTAGGTGGAGTTTATTTGAAACATTCACTGTGAAACTGCTTGCGCTAACTTCAATGCGGGAGCACCCCGCAACGCCTTGTATTGGTTAAATTTTAGCTGACTCTACAACCTTTTAAAAAGGATACGCTGGCACCTCGAACTTATCAGGAGGGGAGCGATAGAGTGTCTTGAGGATTTACCACAACGTACCCAAGCGCAAGTATAGAAATTTTTCCGCGAAATGTCAAGGGTAAAAGTAAAAAAAAATGAAAAAATGTCATTTTACCCTTGACATTGCCTATTTTTTTTTCTATATTACATATAAAGAGCTTGAGGGGAGCGCTTTATTACATGATTCGCTAGCAAGGAGACTTCTATGCGACCAATTCGCTATTGCGTTTGTTGTTATATTTATGGCGTCTTTCTCTCACGGGCGAAGCTTGGCTTCTATCCGCAAGAATGCCTTTACCGTTGGGGTTAGGGAGCGGAAATGAATTTTTATGAACAGGAGCTAAGAACTTTGCAATCTTTGGAAAAGGATTTTGATGATGTTTCCAAAAATGTTTTGCTCGGTGTTGCAGCCTTAACCGCAAGGATACGCCAAGACATGGTAGAAACCGAGAACGAAATAGCTCGGGATTTTGTGGAAAGCATTGCTCCGGAAATGCTTTTGCCACTACCTGCACGTTCTTTGGTAGAGATAATACCTTCACCGGCGGATAATTCGGTAAGAGAGATTCCAAATGGAGCTTTGCTTTGCTCCAAAAGTAAAAAACATGGTGAAAAACCGTTTTTTTGGAGAGTGATGGGCACACATAAGTTGAACCCTTTGCAAAAAATCACCTCGGTTAAGGCTATTGAATCGGAGGGTTTTGATTGTTTGGAGTTTGAGAGCAGCGGCGATGGGCCTTGGATTATTTATATAGATGGTGAAAGCGATTTTGCCTGGACCTTGTGGCGTTTATTGCTGGAACACGCAAAGCCTATTGTATCAAAATCACAAAATCCTTGGGAATTATGCAGGGATTTTTTTTGTTTTGAAGAGAAGTTCAGGTATATTTATATGGAAAATTTGCCTAAAAGAATTCGTTTTGCTAAAAAAAATGAAATTTTTTCCAAAATTCGCACGGAAAATTTTAAACTCAATGTTTTGCCTGTGGAAAATGCTTTTGAGCAAAATTTAGAGCCGGTTCTTTTGGAAAATGATTTTGAAGCGAAAATTTTTCCGAACGAAGAGAGGCAGGTGATATTACATTTAAAGGAAGTTTTAGCCGGGAATGTAAAAAAAACAAGTTTTGAGAAGGTTAAGTATCGCTATGGTTCAAATGAAATTCGCTTTGCAACGCCGCCAAAAGTTGATATGCTTTCTATTGCAGCTATTGTTTGCGACGGAGTATCTGCAAATTTAGAGCGAGGCAGTGTTTTGCAGGCAAAAAATTCAGCTATGCAAATGTGTAAAATTTGCTCGGTAATTAACGCTCTGCCTTTTTTGCCGCCCGTTGCCGGCGCGCAAGAGTGGGGGATTTTGGGTTTGTTGCAAAAAAACTATTTGAAATTTTTTGAGGGTGACACTTTGAAAAATGCTTTGGCAATGCAGCTTTGGAATGCTCAGGGAAAACGAAATTATTTGGTTTATGGCATAAGAGGAGTTTTTTTAGAAAACAAAAGCGCTGTGCACAAGGGTTGCCTTGTTCCAATGGCTGGCATAAAAATAGTTTTTGACATTAATAGCCATGAATTTCCGGGAATTTTACATGCGATGGGTGAGATGCTTTTTGAACTGTTCAAGAGAATTTTTATTTGCAATATGCTGGTAGAATTGATTTTGCGTGTTGAACCTTTTGGAGTGGAGTTGAAATGGGGGTAAAAAAATCTGTTTTTGAGTGGCTTTTTTCATGGTTTTCAAATAAAAATGAAAAAACGCTTTGCATAATCGGGAGTAATTCGTTGAAGCATCCGAGCGGTGATATAGATTTTGTGGAAACGAGAGGAAATGAAGTTGTGCTTGCATTAAATGAAATGAGTTTGTGCGGAGCAGATTCCCCTTTGCCGGATTCTTTTTTGAGAGGCATTAGAACAGAACGCGAAGATTCTGTGGTTTTAGCGGATTTTTTAAACATGCTTCAGCATCATTTGGCAATGCTCAGGTTTAATGCAATTTTAGAGAAAAGCAGCTTTTTAATGCATGGTTTGGAAAGTGATAAATGGCAAAATCGCTTTGCTTTATATAATGAAAAATTTTCTCCGGAGAGTTTAAGGTGTTTTTTTGTAAAAATATTCCCTGATTGCAAAATAGAAGTTCATTGTTTTGAGCCGTTAAAAATTGAAAACCCCGCTCCGTTTTTCTTGGGCAGGTCAAATTTGAACGAAAACCTTTTAGGGGAAATTTGCACGAGTTTAACCCAAGCAATGCGTGTTGATATTAGCGAGCTTCCTTTGGAGCAGAGCATTGAATTAAAAAAGAACAAAGACTTTCTGAATGTGAAGTTTCCTTTTAAAATAAAGGTGAATTTCAGCAGCAAAAGCACATTTAGCGGTAAAAATTTATCAGAAAATTTCTGGTTGGGAAGCAAAAATTTCGAAAACTTCAAATGGGAGAGGTGGGTATGAGAGGAGAGTCTTTTGGCATGGCAAACTTAAAGCCAATTGAGAATGGAGAATTGAGAATTGAGAATAGCTCTACAAATAGCGGCTCTATTCGCGCAAATAACGGTTATGTATGCGAAAATAATTCTCAACTCTCAATTCTCAATTCTCAACTAAAAATCACGCTCTGCATCCTAATGGCAATCGGGGTTCTGACTTCTTGTATGCAGTTGGAGTATATTGAGGCTCCGGATGAGTTTGCGTGGGAGGAGAGCTCTTCTTCGGAAGTGGAATTGTCTAGTTCTTCTGATTTCTCCAGTTCTTCCAGTTTGGAAGATGTAAAATTGCAAATGTGGCAGTATGAGCTTGAACATAGGGGCATAAGTTATTATGAAGCGATTCTTATATGCAATAAAATGTCGCTTGAAGAGGGTTTAGACACGCTTTATAGCTATGATAAGCCAGTATTTGTGGATGAACTTTTCTGGCTGCCGAATTTGCAGGTTTTGGAAAATCGCTCCGGTTATCGCTTGCCTACTAAAGCGGAGTGGTTAAGCGCGTGGGAAAAGAAAGAAATAAAAAAGAACTATGAAAATGTTGGTGAGTGGCTTTATGAGACCAGCGGTTCTCAGTATAGTTCTTTTGAACTCGCTCCGCATTTTCTCAGAACGGTTGGTTTGTATAAAGAAAGAGAAGGATATCCGGTTTATGGGATGAGAGTGGTAAAGGCTCAATTCTAAGATTTTATTTTCTATCTTCTTCTTATATGAAAAAAGCATTAATTATCGGTGCTGGTCCTGCAGGCTTAACCGCCGCTTTGGAACTCTTGAAAAAGGGTGATGTTCGTCCAGTTATTTTTGAACAGGAAAGTTTTGTTGGAGGGATTAGCCGCACAGCAGAGTATAACGGGAACCGAATGGACATTGGTGGGCACAGGTTTTTCAGCAAAAACGATTGGGTAATGAATTGGTGGAAGGATGTTTATAGCGATATGATGCTTCGCCCGCGCCTTTCTCGCATTCTTTATTTGCGGAAATTTTTTGACTATCCGGTATCATTGAATATGAATACAATAAAAGGTCTTGGCATTTGGCGAATGGCAAAGATTGGTACAAGCTATTTAAAATCTTGCTTGTTTCAAATTAAACCGGAAAAGAATTTGCAAGATTTTATGCTGAACCGTTTTGGCAAAGAACTTTATCAAACTTTTTTCAGAGACTATACGGAAAAAGTTTGGGGCATTCCTTGTGAGGAAATCGGTGCAGAGTGGGGTGCACAAAGAATAAAAGGGCTTAGCATTGCAAAAACAATTAAACATGCGCTTTTCAAAAATACCAAAGAAACAAGCTTAATAGATGAATTTTATTATCCTAAACTTGGTCCCGGTGATTTATGGCAAAGAGCGGCAGATAAAATTTTAGAAATGGGCGGAGAAATTCACTTTAACAGCAAAGTTGAGAAAGTGGATAGTGGAGAATGGGACTATATTCTCAGCACAATGCCGGTTAAGGATTTGATAAATGCAATGGATAACGTTCCGCAAAACATTAAGGAAATTGCAAATGGCTTGGTGTATAGAGATTTTATTACAGTTGGCGTGCTTTTAGATAAACTTGAAATCGGCAATATTAAGGATAATTGGATTTATGTTCAGGAGAGCGATGTAAAGGTTGGTCGTTTGCAATTTTTTAACAATTGGAGTGAATACTTAGTTAAAGACAAAAGCAAAGTTTGGTTGGGCATGGAGTATTTTGCAAACGAGGGCGATGAATTGTGGAGCATGAACGAAGATGCTTTTAAAAAATTTGCCATAGAGGAGCTTGAAAAAATTGGCATTGCAAAAAAAGAATATGTTTTGGATAGTGTTGTGATAAAAGTTCCTAAGGCTTACCCGGCTTATTTTGGCGCGTATAACAGATTCAATGAACTTAGAGCTTGGTTAGATGGCATTGACAATTTATTTTTAATCGGGCGCAATGGAATGCACAGGTATAACAATATGGATCACTCGATGTTAAGCGCATTGGAGGCCGTAAAAGCAATTCACAGCGGCTCTACCGACAAAACCACGCTATGGGAAATTAATGCCGAAGAGGATTATCATGAAAGTAAGTAGTGAAAAATACTTCAACATAGCTGGTCCTTGCCATCCGAGCAAGCACTATATGCTTGACCCTTTGCGGAATATAGGCGAAGAGTTGGCAAATTTAATAAGTCGAGGGCATTATTTTGTCATTCATGCGGCTCGCCAAAGTGGAAAAACAACTTTGATAAAGGAGTTTGCTCGCAAAATAAATGCAGAAGGCAAGTATTATGCTTTATACTGCTCGCTGGAGAAGATACAAGAAATTACAGAAGCGAGAGAAGCGATACCAGAAATAATAGATGTTTTAAAAACTGCTTTTTACAGTTCAAATATCTCAAAAGGCGAACTTTTTGCAAAAGAACCTAGTAGTATAGGTTTTGCTTCTTTGCTGCAATTTGAGCTTTTAAAAATTAGCAAAACCTTAGATAAGCCATTGATTATATTTTTCGACGAAGCAGATTGCCTTAGCAACGGAGCCTTAATCTCTTTTTTAAGGCAGTTAAGAATCGGTTATATAAATAAAGATGACGCTCCTTTTGTCCACAGCATTGCCCTTGTAGGAATGCGAAACATAAGGGACTATAAGGCTAAAATTAGAGAAGACAAAGAAACGCTTGGCGGCGCAAGTCCGTTTAATATAGTTACAAAAACTTTTAACTTAGGAAACTTCACAAAAGAAGAAATTATAGAGCTCTATAATCAGCATACTAAAGAGACTGGGCAATGTTTTGAGCTAACAGCAGTGGATTATATTTTTGAGCAAACTCAGGGGCAACCTTGGCTGGCAAATGCAATAGCAGCAGAAGCAATTGAAGTTTTGAAAAAAGACTATTCCAAATCCATTAACGCAGAAATTGCAAAACAAGCTATTCATAATATAGTTTTAGCAAGAGGAACACATTTTGACTCGCTTATGGAGCGATTAAAAGAACCGCGTGTTCGCAGAATTATAGAGCCATTGATACTTGGGGAAAGCTTTATAAATCGTGATTCCGATGATTTTTTATACACAAAAGATTTAGGGCTTATCAAAGAATCAAAAGACAAAGTTGTTATTCCCTCCAACCCTATTTATGCTGAGCTTATGGTAAGAGCCTTGAACAAAAATATTCAAGACGAACTAACTTCCAGAAAAGAATATGATATTCCTAAATATCTTAAAGATGGCAAAATAGATATGAATTATCTTCTCAGCGAATTCCAGAATTTCTGGCGCAAGAACAGCGAGATATACAGGGAGCGTTTCAATAAGGCTATTTTTGACTATGTTGAAGCAGCGCCTCACTTGATATTACAGGCTTTTTTGCAGCGTGTTATCAACAGCGGCGGTCATATTCACCGAGAGTTTGCACTTGGCACAGGCCGTGCAGATTTGTGTGTTGAGTATGGCGGCTATGATTATCCCATAGAACTTAAACTTCATGATGGTCCTTCCAGCTTAAGCGATGGTTTGGAGCAAATTGCCAAGTATATAGAGCGTTGCGAGTGCAGTGAGGGTTGGCTTGTTATATTTGACCGTAGCGCAGAAAAAAGTTGGGACGAGAAAATTTATATGCGGGAAGAAATTGTGAATGGGAAAAAGATTACGATGGTGGGATGTTGAATCTATGAAAAAAATCCTGCGTGAACCTTTGCTTTATTTATTGCCGTTGTTTGCGGTTTTGTATGTAATTATTATCCCAGGTCGAATAGAGATTTTGGATACAAAATTGATAAACAATAATAAAACGGAAAACATAAAGTTACCTCATTCGAGTAATGTAGGAGAACATAAAAGTTTTCTTATAACTTTTAATTTGCAGGTTAAGGATAAAAAAAATGCAAAATTTCAAATGATTCCGGATGATTGCATACGAGAAATTTTAATTAACGGCGAAGAATTTCCAATGAGTACCGCTCAAAAGGCTTGCGATTATGTAAAAGGAGCATATTTTGATTTTTCAGAACATGTTCAAGAAGGGTTGAATAACTTTGAGCTTCGTATGCATAATTTTGGCGGTCCCGGCGGCTTGCGAGTTGAAACTCCGTATAACGGATTAAGGTCTCTTTCTTTAATGCACTATATTTTTACTCTGTTTTTATTGCTTTCTACAGCGTTAATTTTAAGAAAATTTAAATTCAAATTTTTTGCAATTTCCATTATATTGCTGGGAATTGTTGTGCGTTTAATTTTATATACTTACACCGGTCCAATGCAGTATTCTTATGATACCGACGGTCATTTGCAGTATATACAAATAATTTCTGAGGAAAAACGTTTGCCAAAATTCGGTGAATGTTGGTCTTGCCATCATCCGCCTTTATACTATATAGGTTCTGCTGTGGTAAAAAACGCTATAGATAGCTATGATTCTAATTTAACTGCAAGAGTTTTGCAGCAGAGCAGTCTTTTGTTTTCTTTTGCGAGTATTGCTTTTGGAGTAGCGTTAATTTTGAACTTATTTGGAAATAGACGCTACACCTATTTAGCTTCTCTTATTTTTGTGTTTTGGCCTGGTTTCGTTTTGGCTGCGCCGCGCATAGGCAATGATATTTTATTTTATTTTGGAGCCTTATTCTGTATGTTATTTGCGCTCAGATACTGGCGTTTTCATAAAAGTTCAGATATGCTGTTGGCATCCATTGGAGCTGCTATTGCTGTAGCTGCTAAATCAACCGGTATTGTTATTTTGGGAACTTGGGTAATTATTTATATTTTGAGTGTTGTGAGTTCTTTGAAAATTGGTTCTTTGCGAACTTTGTTTATATCTGCATTTATAATTGCATTGTTTGTAGGTTTTTCGAATTACAGAATAGCCGTAAATATTTTTGAAGGTAAAAAAGCTGTTTTAATGGAAAGTACCAGTAGTTTGAATAGTAATTTAAAAGTCAATAACACTGTTGGTAATTACTTATACTTTGATTTGCAAGACTACTTGCTTGTGCCTTATGCTTCTGCTTGGAATGATAAGGGTGGTCGGCAGTACTTTTGGAATTATGCTCTTAAAACATCTTTATTTGGAGAATTTAAGTTCTGGAGTTCGCCTGTTGGGCATATATTTGCAGCCTCACTGAGTGCTCTTGCTTTGTTCATATTTTTATTAGCTCTTTGGGGCATCATTCATGTAAAATTTAAAGAGATTCCTCCTTTGCTCTTCGCAGTATTTTTATTTGCTGCACTTATTTATTTGCGAATTAGTTATCCGTATTCTTGTTCAAATGATTTTCGCTATATTTTCCCTACATTGCTTCCCATTGCTTATTTTTCTGTACGCGGAATACAAGTTATACAGAATTTACGCTTAAAAGTACTGTCCTATACGGCATTGCTTATTTTCGCAAGCCTATCTTTTTTATTCATTGTTGCGCAGGCTTTTTAATGCGAGCTTCCCTACAAGGGTCTTGCTCGCTTTTGTTCATTGCTGATATTTTCTATATTTCTTTGTGAATAACGAAGAGGATTACTATGAAGAACACAATTGAGAATTGTCCGATATGCGATTCCCCTATGCATGGAATGAGTAGCTGGCATGCCGTGTGTGGGGTTTGCAATTATATGCATTCCAGTGAACTGTCCGGTGCCGGTGCAGAAGTTGTTTCGCTTGAGGCGGTAAGAGAAAAAAATTTTAAAATT
>JAITUM010000226.1 GCA_031286305.1 Candidatus Fibrimonadaceae bacterium
TTGCCGGAGGAAGAGTCGTAGCTGAGGGAGAGGGAAGGGGAGAGGCCACGGCCTGCGGAAAGAGGGAGAGGGATGGAAAAAGAAGCGCTGCCGGTAACAGGGTTAGCGCGAAAGCCGTCATCCAAGCCCTTCATCGAACCGCCGCCTTTGGACACGCTAAGCTCAGGGGGAGACAATAAAACAGAAGAGCGGGCGGCAGCAGAGCGCGAGCTATTGCGGGAAGAAGAATCGGATCGGTTAGTCTCGGCTGCCATAGCGTTCCTTACAGTTTAGCTAATTCGTCAATTAGTACTTGAAGACCAGGTTTAGCTTCTATTTCCGCATCGTTGAAAATAGCTCTCATTTTTTCCAGCTGCTGACTCATTTTGCGATCGCTCAATGCCTTGTTCATAGCCTGCAGCAGAGTTGCGCTTCGGATATTGTCTGGAAATGCGACTTCCCCTAGACCCTTCTCTCGAACGCGCAAGCTGTTGTCCAGCTGGTCTTTGCCAAGGGGAAGCAGCACGAAAGGTTTATTGAAATAAACGCATTCTTTTAGTGTTGCCAGCCCGCCGTGAATTAAGGCGATTTTGGTTTGCGAATTTTCTAAAATGGAACGTTGCGGTGCCCAGCTCACTACCTTGTATTTTGCGGACGAGGTGCCCCAGTCTTTCTTTACCAGCTCGGGTCCAACTGCCAATATCAGGAAATAGTCCTTCATTTGCGGGTCGTTCATCATGTTGATCATCTGGCGGAACATATTTTCAGCGCGCTCCCCGTAGTCTTGCACCTGTGAGCCTGCAGTTGCGAATATAAAATACTTCGGTACTTGTCCCGACCAAGAAGAGGACAGCGAGCTCCAAAAATCTCCTATGCCTATCCCATAATTTTCTACTGGAGTAATGCAAGGCTCCACATAATGGACTTTTTCGCCACTTCGATAGTGTTCGAACTCAAACTCACGCGGGCAGGGAATCAGCTCATGGAATTTTTCCAAAGGTTTCACGAAATCCTCTGCCTCCATAGGGTTCAATTCCCATGCCTCTTTCCCGATTGCCTGCCGCATTAGTTTGCAGGCAACTTCCCGAGGGAAAGCCATCATGTTTTGGAGCGCGCGGATAGCTGGGTCTTGCTGCGGATGCCGCAAGAAGGTAGTTGTAAGCACCACGGGAATTTTATACTTGTAATGAATCATCAGGCTTTCCAGCGAAGTGAAGTATCCCGATACCAGCAGGTCCGGTTTATTTGGTCCGGTGAAAATAGAATCTAACTCTCCATTGGCAATAGCGAACACATGATCGGTTTTCCAGCGCTCTGCAATGGAGCCGTGGTTTTCCCTTGTATAGCCAAGCGGGTAGAGTTTCGGGAATATAACGTGGAACTTGCCTTTGAAATTTGCAGCCGTCGGATCTGTATCATATCCAAAGGGGGAGACGACGGAGGCACAATCTTCTATGCCCATGTACTCCACGCTATGACCCTTATCTTTCAACCCGTCAGCCCAAACGACTGTTGGCAGCCAGTGCCCTTGTTCCAGATAAACATCCGGCCAGAAAAGAACTTTTTTAGCCATAATTAAACCTCCTCAAACGCATAACGATATTCAATCATAATATCACCTAAATTGTTTAATTTCTCGTTTCCATTTTGGCTTGCGTCTAGCAGCCATTCTCCTTGAATGCCAAGATTCAAACCTTGATTATCCGAATTCCCAATTTCAGTCCATTTATCTGTGCTGAGCAAAGGTGATTGTGGCTGGCTTGGAATGCTAATACCTCCCAATTTAGAACCTAGAGTGAATCCATCGACCTCCTCATTGCGTGCTTTGGCTAGAATGCGCACGGATTCTACAGCTAGGGCGTAACCTTGCGTAAACGCAGGGAAGTCTTTTGCTCCTATCTGTAAATCCACCGGCATCCCGGCGCGCAGCTGCTGCAGTGTATCGGGATAGTCGCGGCTTAGGCAGAACTCCTGCACTAACCCCTCTCCCGAAAGAGTCCTGTAGCCGTTCCACATCTTCGCAATATTGCCGATAGCAGCCTGCTTCAATACTCCGCTGGAGTTTCGCGCCGTATAACTGATATGCAGCACAGCATTTGAAATCGTCTGGTAATCAAATTGACGGTATTGGTCGGGAAGTTCCAGCCGCCATTCGCTGATCGCTCCGGCTCCCTCAAACGGCAGATAGCGCTCGTCTCGGAAATTCAGTTCAAACAAACCGCCATCGCTTTGCGCCTGGCTGGTGGCAATGCTTCGAATACCAATGCGGTTATCCAGATAGTTACTTGCATCTTCATACTCGTTGGCTACTATATCGGATTTCCGCAAACGGTTATTTAACAGACTCAACCTAGCGCTGACACTTGCGTAAGGATTGGTATTGCAATGAATCTCCAAACGAACCGACTGAATTCTCCGGAAGTATTGGCCGGGGAAATCCATATCGAAAAGAACCTCGGGCACTTTAAAAGTGCATTCGGCATTTTCTTGCAAGCGGCGCAGAGCCGCCGGGTCTAGCTGCCTAAGCGATACAGGCCGCGTGATTTCCAGCTCTCTTTTGTTCTTTTCAAGGAAAGACTGCTCCATGCGGCGTAAAGCGTAAAGCAAACTCTCGCCGGCAAGCAATCCCTGGCGCAATCCATCCCAGTAATTCAACTCGATAAAGGGAGCTGGCGGAGGAGAGACTGCATCAAGCCCCAGCTCGAACAAATAGCAACGCTCTGCATTTTGCGCAGCTTTCAGCGCCTGCTGAAAAGTATTCTTGTGCAGATTGCCTAATTGGGTAGCCATCCATGTATAAAGTTCCCGGCTGGTGAAGCGGCTTGTCATGAACTCATAGATTTCATCCGACTGCTCCATCTGGCGTTCTAGATTTTCCAGCTCTTTCTCTGCCATGTAAATGCGGATTTCAGATGCCAGAATCTGCTTGTCCAAGCTTTCCATTTCTATCTTCGCCTGTTTTTCCTGCAGCTTCCACTCTTTCCAGCGGCGTTCATAGCCTGCCTGCGTCAGAGCTATAGAAGCTTCGGAACGGCAGATTTGGGAGGTCAGATTTATGGAACTCGCGATGCAACTCGCAACATGGCTATAATTGCCGCTCTCAACATTAAACTGAGGACCGCCAAACGCATTAATAACACCACCAACACTTGCGCTTGGTATTAATGCTGCTACGCTTGCTACTAGGTGAGTGCCCGCAGCAACATGCTGCATCCCATCTGCAACTCTCGTCAAAATCATCGCCAAGTCTTCTTTGGAGGAGTATTTTTCAATCTCCTTGTAAAATATATAGCGAATCTCGGCATTTTCCCGGCTTTTCTGCAAAGACTCCAAATGAGCATTTGCCTCATCAATCTGCAGCTTACGAATGCCCTTGTTAAGAGTCAGCAATTCGCGTTCATGCTCGGCGCGCAAAAGAGACAAAGATTCGCCGTCTTTCTTTTCCAATGCGGAAAGCAAGGATGCGCCCAAAGACTGCACATCCCGCGCAATGTCCATGGCTTTCTGCACCAGCACTTGAAAGCGATAGAGCGGCGGCTGTGCGCTCAGGGACGAAAGCACGCTGCTAATATCAAGACCCATGGCCCGCGCACGCACCAACATGGCCGGATCAATGGGCGGCTCATACAAGGCAAGCGTTCGCTTCACGCCTTCAATATTCAGGCTGTTGCGGATTTTATACAGCCGGTCTGCGACAGTTCCCCAATAGGCCTGCAATTTCTCGTTGCGAGGAACTCCGAAATAGAACATATCGCCCGAAATGCCAATCAATTGCCCGGCTTCAGCGGAAAGCTTTGGCTGAGGAACGGTTTTTTCCCGATCATTAACCCGAATCAAATCATCCTCAATCTGTACCATAACATTGCCCAGAGTCTCTTGTTTTTTGTCCATCAGTGCTTTAACATTAAGAGGTTTCACTAGAACTTCGGTAGTTGCCGCTTCCTTGGGGCCTAGAATATCTGCGGCCAGCATATAAAGCTGAATCGCTTCGTTCAGGGATTCCATCGTATCAACGGTAAACAATTGATCCGCCCAAGCGATCAGATTGTCCAAATATTTCATCACCACATATTTCTGATATGCCGCAGGTCGCGCCCTGGCAATCAAATGAGGGTTGAAAGGATCGCGCTTCCATTTGTCAATCAAAGCTTCCATGGCGCTACGCTCAGGAGTTTTATCCCGTGCGCCGGGCATTCCCAAGGTCTCCAAAATATTCGCATCCGCGTCTTTATTCGCAAAGAAAGGCAAGAAACGCCAAAAACGCGAGCCTTTCGGAAGAGCCTGGGCCCAGCGCTTCGTGCGTTCATAAACGCTTAAATCCATGCGCGGATCAAACACCATGTGCAGCCAATCCATAGCCTCTTCATAGCGCTGTTCCTGAGTCAGCTTGCTTGCAATCAGCATGGGCACATGGAAGAACAGCTCCCAGTTGTAAATGCCATTTGCGCTGCCCCAGCTGAAATCTACCACCGGGCTCGGGAACGGACGCGTGACTGCGCCGTTTGCCGGCTGATGGCGATAATCAAACGTGCTCTGGCTCAAATCCCAAGCTTCCCAGTCACCGGCAATGGAATATCCCAAATAAACGCTAAAGTAATAATTGTAATACGAATAAGAGCGATAGTAACCTTCCGCCATTGGCAAGGCTTCGGTTTCGCGGGTATATAGCCATTTTCTTCCGCCGCTCCGGTAGCGTTTATGGAACTCAGCCACCAACGGATGCGTCAAAAGATTGAAACGATATGCCGTATTGCCGTCTGATCCGGTATTTCCATTCCGAGCCACCTCTTCTATCAAATAGGTCTTGTCTTCGCTCATAAAGAAGAAGGGTAACTTACCTTTGGCATAGAAAGAGAAGTTAACCGGATATAAAGTATATGGCCCGTCTATCTTATTAAGGATTATATTTTTTTCCGGATAGACAAGTTTTCCGGCTTCGGACGGATCCACAAGATTAGCGACTCTTTCTCTTACATGTGCCAAATTAATCTCCTCTTGGATCGCCGTCTGCCAAGATGAATACTGCATTCTCCATTGAGTCCACAGCTGTTTAAATCGAAGGCTGCCGGCCAGTCCATGCCGCCTTCTTTGCCGTGACTGAGGCTCTCTATCCTGCGCATCATCCGTGTTGACAGACAGCTCATTCTCATTGATCTGCTCGCCATCATCAGCCCAAAGGTTGTGGACAAGAGAGCAGTTTGCCGGAGGATAAAAATTCGCATAATTGGAAGGTTCCTTTCTGTCCCAGCTACCGCCGTAATAAGTTGCCTGATCACGTCCGTCTTTCCACAGCTGGAACTCGCCGAATTCCTCAATCATCTGAAACTCGGTCGGCTGATAGACAGGAATTTCTTTTGATATTATCGTACCATCCATGACTTTGGTATTCAAGGTCTTAGGTTCCAATATATCGTAGTCATACCAGGTACGGTAAACCTTAACTTCAAGGAAGTCGGAAGAATTGTTCATTGTTTGGAAATGAAAGCGGTCTTCATAACTTTCTCCGACTTCCAGTTTATGGCCATAGCCGTCATAGAGTACATGGCTTAACACGGACTTGGTGGTCTTTTTGCTGCTCCATTTTTTTCCATTGAAATAGGTCCAGTCCAAGCGAAGCTCCAAAATAGACTTGGTCTGGTCTTTTCCAAGAACCGTATCTCCCTCATAACCTTCGGCCTCTTCTTCTTTATGCAGAATGGCCGGCCAGAAAAGGTACAGGTTCCCGTTCATGATCGCCATGCTGAGCGATTTGGCCTGAACCTCAGTATCAATCTTCTCCCAAGGAGTCCATTCTCCGTTTTGCAAAGCTTTCGCCAAATAACGGCGATAATAGAGCGTGCCGGGCTCTCCCTTGGTGCGGCCAACAATATGCAGGGTGTATATCGCACCGCCATCGCCGCCGTCCTCTTTGCAGGCTCCCAGAATTTGCAGACTGCCAACATCCAGCATCTTTTCAAGATATTCAGACAAAGCTTCTTCCATAGCATCCGGGTTATCGGAACTGCTCATCAGCCTGTCTTCCAAATCCTTGAAGAACGGGGTTTTGTCGTCGCGCAGCTCAGCCTCAATCCAATTTTCCGCATACAAAAAAACCTTGCGGTTGGCTTCCCATACGCGGTAATTCTTCATCCATTCCCAATAGCTTTTTTGGTCATCGGTTAGGGTAAAGCGGCCTTCCAACCCAAGCAGAGCACGCTGCACAAACTGCTGCACCGAATTCAGAGCCTGGCGAATGCGGGAAGTGGACATATCCGGCTGCATTTCTACATCTGTCAAATAGTAAGCGTACAGATCATTGGTATCAAAAAAATCTATCGGATAATAGGCGGCTGTTTCCGGCTGCTGGGAACACCAGCACACATAAGCAGCTAAAGCGTCGCGCTTGCGAATACGCAAGCCATCGCTAACAGGCTGAATGAATTCGCGCCAGCCGGATGAACTCATGCTTCTCATTATATTTTGACGCAAATCAGCGACAGCTTCTATATAATCAGAGATATCGCTTTTTCCATTCGCATCAGACACAGGGACAGCTTTCAATACTTTTTTCAGCGTATCCGGCAAATTGGAGCTTTTGCGGAATAAGGCAAGCAGTTGAGAGAAATGCACCCATTTTGCCGGATCCCGGTATTTGCTTTCGGTCAGACCGCATTCTTCCAGCAAAGCATTCAAATCAGCAATTCGCAAATTCCATTTTTCCAAATGCAGTTCTTTGCTTTCAATTTCGGCTAGCACTTTGTAGCCTTCATTTTGGAAATTCAGTTCCTTCAAAGCTTTCAGTATCTGCAAAAGCGGCCGGAAGTCGCCCCAATCAATTTGATCATTTGCCGCTATTGGGAAAGCATTCCAATCTGGTAGCGGAACCTCGTCATCACTATTTGGCATCCAGTCGGCCAGCTGTTCTGCGGTATTCACTTTCAGCGCAGAAACCAGTATTGCAGCTTTGGCTAGACGTATGTAAGCACCTAAAGAAATGACATCCAAAGTCCAGTCTTCCCAAGCAGCTTCATTTGAACCCTTCACAGAACGCAGCCATGCCGGATCCTGCAACAAACCTTTTGCTACTTCTTCTGTCATGGAAAAGTGGGAAGCCAACTGATTTAAAATCTCGGTCTCCAACGCCGATTCAAGGCTTTCTTCGGCAGGGCTTTCAGAATCCTCTATCTCTTTATATTCCTCGCGCATCGTATCCAGTGCCGTTTTCAATTGGCTTAGGAAGGCAGTTCCCTTATTCAGCAAAGCCTCATCCGGCGCAAATGCCAGTTGCTTAATATTGGCATAAGACAATGGGTTGGTTTGCAGTTCCTGCGCCAGCGCATAGAATTCTTGGTAGTCCGCAAAAGTCCAGCTCGTTGCGCTGCCAAAAAGAGAAAACCATTCGGCAAGCTCAAGAAAATCGCTAACGCCTAGCTTAACGGCTTTTGCGAAAGAGCCCAAGCGATAAATCCGCTCTGCATCCGAACGTTTAATATTTTCTTCAGCTTTTAAACCCAAATATTTCAGCAGCAAATCCAGTTCCGTCTGTGAAATTCCCAAACGGCTGTTAAGCCATTCAGCAAAAACATCTATATTTTCATTTGAATCAAATTTCAGAGGCCAGAATGTCTGCGCAAACATAGCATCTGTCATTGCGCAGCCCCAGAAAATTACTTGCGACACCGGGACTTTTAGCGTTTTGGATAAATCCTGCACCCTATCCAAATCATCCAAAGACAACTCCCAAGCCGCATCTATTTCTTCCGGGGTCCAGCCAAGCAAGCGTTGCAAACGAACAAAGCGGCTAATTTTGCGGGCAAAATTATCAGCATTAGCAGCATTATCAGCAATGCCGCACAGTTTGTAGCCATTAATATCTCCAAGCTGAACTGCCTCAGCAGACGCGTGGATACTCACGCCACAATCATCAAATATTGGCAGGGCAAGCAAATTCTCCAGCCCCTCTAAAGTAAGGCCCGAACGATCCAGGAAAATTGAAGCAACGGAAAGAATCTCGTTCCAGCGCTTGCCTTCTTCTAGAGTCGATTTATCCGGGCGTAGCAAGTTATTGCCACTTTCCTTTAATCCCCATAGTTCCCAAACATCGAAAGAATTCGCCGCACCCGATTGCAGAACTTTATCCAAAGCCGCATCCGTCACCAAATAGCGGCGTTGATAGCCGTTGTTTGCCGCAGGGAACGCAAGAGCCAAATCACGCCAAGAAAGCCCTCGCTTTTCCAAAATCAAGCGGGCTTCTTCGCGAGAGAAATTTGTTGGAAGAACAAAAGGATAAGGAGCATCCAGCAGAGGGCCGGCAGCCTCCATGCTCGGCTCATATTCAGGCTGCGCCCGTAAATCTTCGCTGCTCCAGGATGTCTGGTTCGCCAGTGTCCCCAGTGAATTCTCGGCCGTTAAAAAACCTTCTGTCGGCACCAGTTTCTCCAGCAACTCAATAGCAAGGTCAATCATGGGCAGGGAGATTTCTGCGTTCTCCTTGCTGAGCTCCAGCTTCAGAATATCCGGGCGCCGCTTGATCAGCAAACCATAACCATCGCCTTCTTTTAGAAACTCCAGTAAATCCGCCAAATAAGCAGAAGGGCTTAACAGCGACTGTCCTTTAATGGCTGCGTTCCGGTTGATCGTGCCGAAGAGGCTTTTCCAGTTGGCAATCACTTTGTTAGACACGCGCGGAAGCGCAAGATTAGTGTTCTGCGCCATTGCCATAGCCATAACCGGTCCATTTGCAGTCGGGCCTTGTTCAACGGCGGGGACAGAACCTTCCGGCATGGCAAGGCCGGAGTGGTACTGACTGACCTGAAAGCTGGCGTTCATGGTGTAGTTAACTGCCAGGCGATGGATCTGCCGCGCTTTGTTCATGCCGCCAAGACCAACGCTAAAGTCCGCAAGAAATTGATCTTCAGTCATTTGCGTAATCTGGTACGAAGACTCAATCCCCTTAGACACCAAATAAAGAATAGAAGGCAAATCTTCCGTCAATCGGAAAAGCCGCTGCAACTGGCAGATTTTTTGCTGTGCATCCGCTGTAGGAGCGCTATTTGGATTTTCTGTAAAATAATTCTCATTCTCCTGCAAATAGACGCTCAAGTTGGTGCTGCCCAAATCAAAAAAAGGCTTATCCGCATCCGAAAGAAAAACGCTGACCGCATCCCACTTGGCAATATCAAGCTTTTCATCATTAGGAAGCGTCTCATTCAATTCGGTAAGTTCCTGCACCATATTCATGGCAAGTTCCGCTTGAGGGAACCAGGCAAGCAGGCCATTGTATAATTTGCGGGCATAGATAGCCTGCTGCTCATTTCCATTTGCGCCAATAAACTCAGGAGGCAAAGTTCCCTGTTCGGGCGGAGAAAGTTCTGAATTCGGAGCAGCGGGAGTGTTGCGGGCGACATAGAACTTGGAGGCCTTAGCTACAATTGTTTCCCAGCCATCCTCTGCCAAGGCAAGCATTCCCTTTAGATTGGTGATTTGAGGAGACTGCCTTTCGCAAAACTGAAAAGAAGCTTGAATCATGTCGCGGTAATTCTCGCCAAAATCCCCTAAATCCAGCAAAAATTCAACTCTGTCCCATTCATCTATCGTTATCAAAGGAGTATTACCCCGCACGGATTCTAAAAACTGCCTTGCGTCTGCTTCAGCATCGTAATACAAGCCGAGCAATTCGGCAATTCGCTCCCCTTCATCTAATTCATCAACCTCGTCGTTTTCATCATATTCTTTAGGATCCTTCAAATAGCCTCGCAAAGCTAGGAGAAGAATATGGTACATAGTCCACTCCCCATCAGAAGGCACTTCTCCAGCCTGAGTCCGGAACATTTCTTGCCACAGATCAAGAAATCCCCTAACATCAGATCCTGCGGCAATGACCCGCTCGGAAACAGAGCCTAGCAAATGATTCAGCAGTTGCGCAGGGTCTTGTTTCAAAAGATCGGCGCTGCTTGACACAATGCCTGTGCGCAGCAATGCGTAGAAAAACGAAACATAATTTTGGGCATCGTATTTATCTGCGATCCCGCTTACTGTTTGAGTGCCTCGAGCAACATCAAAGCGCTCCTGCAACTCGTAGGCAATCAAATGAGCACGGAAATAGCAATCTGTATAACGAGCCTCTTTTGCCTCAAGACTCGCAGTGAATTGCAAATAAGCAGGATGTTTAAGAAAACTAGCCAACTTCTTTTCATTGGTATCGGTATTCAATGCAGGAAGAATTGCAGAGATCTTCAAAACAGAATCAAGATATTTTTCAAGCTCCGCGTGCATCTTGCTATATTCATCCACATTAACATCAGGCGCTTCACCATCATAGACAAAATTGAAAACCTGATGCTTTGCTGCGTCGTAAACTAATGGGGAGGCGACTGGGTCTATTGGGATTCCGCTTGTATCCCAGCACCCCATCTCCACATAAATCGCCGCTTTTTCAGCGCTAGGAAGCAGATTGGGATTGTAAAGTATTCTGTATGTTCCATCTTTTTGCGTTTCTCTAGACCCTAAACGGATTTTCTTAAAACCTGTAGCCTCGGTAAACTCCAAGGCATAAGCCGTAATGGGACGATCCTTCAAAGGAAGACCTTTGCGATTAACAACTTGACCAAATACCGTGTTACCATCGTCTGCTTCAGGCGAAGGATCCGGCAACAAAAAATTAATGGTCTGGTTGGAAGAGGGAAAAGGCTCCTCGCAGGTATCAATATTCACTCCACTCGCATCTCTTAAGCGAAGCACAAGGTTCGGAGCAAGGCGATTAAGATCGCCACGCTGAAATAAATCTTTGCTGAAACTAATGCTGTAAGCGCCGGAGTCGCCAAGCATGGATTGACCAAGGCAGTAAAAATCACCGGCAAAGTAGTCAAAAGCAAGTACAGTGCCGGAGGTCATTGGCGATCCGTTATGGTATGAAACGGCGCCATGAACAACCCAAATTTCCGGAACATCAGGGATGTCAGGAACTGAGGGGGGCGTAAAATTTACATCAATAACATGAGGATTGGAAGCCTGATTAAAAACTCCACTCTCGCCAGCTAAAATATCTCCTGAAAAAACTCTAACCCGTAAATTCGGAGCTATACGACCGGTATCACCTTGCTGAAACGCAGACCGATGATAATTGATTTGATATGCCCCAACAGCATTGCTTTGAGTACCAAGCAAAGTATAAACATCGGCATTATTTTTGTGAAGCACGTCAAATGCCTTAACAGTAAAGGGCTGGGGCACAAGCACATTGTTTTCATCGCGAAGCTCACCTTTAACAAGCCAGTTGTCAGCTACCACCGGAATATCATCAACTATTGAATCTCCAGGAGGAACGGTGACCAAAGGATTAATATAATAATCGCAATATGGAACGGTAAATGGACCGCGCTGCCAAATAACCTGGTTCTGGTAATTGAAAATCTTTAAAATTACAAAAGGGTTGGTCTTGGCAACATCGCCATTCTGAAAAACAGCGCGGTCAATAGTAAGGCAAAAACTGCCCGCCTGACCCTGATTGTAGTAAAACCCAGACTCCGCATATTGCACCGTTCCGGTTTGCCCGTCAAAAGCACGAATCATGCCCTGAGTGAAAGGGGTAGGCGCGTTACCGTCAAACGCAAGGCCGCGTATAGTCCACGTATACGGTATAGGCATAATATCAACGGAAATATCGCCAACGGAATAAACATCCACAGATTGAGATGGAGTAAATACATTCGTTGTATGAAGAAGGCGTTCCTGACCATCAAAAACCTTGATTATCAAATTAGGATTAGCGCTCCCAAATTGCTGCTTGTTAAGAGTGATCGAAAAATTGCCGTTGTTATCGCTAACGCTAGCATTGCCAAGCTGAGTTGAAAAATTGCCGTCTTGGAAAAGACGGATAGAAGGACTGTCATTGGTAACAAACGGAGTAGATTTATCAAATTTTAAAAGACGACCGCTTATAATCCAACTGTATGAATTGCCACTTGACATAAATGCTCCTGGTTAAAGGTTAAAGTCAAACACTTCTTCAATCCTAATATACATTATTCTTAGCAAAAAAAGTTAACTTGCCATGAAAAATGTAACTTTTCCTCTTAAAAATACAGTTAATTACAATAAAACGACAAAGGCCTGACGAAAATTTGACAAGGCCAGTGTGGGGAGTGGATTTTACTGGAGTTGCTGATACATCTTGCAATGCTCAAACCTTGCTTGGAATCGCTGACAATGGAACACGCAAACGTCCTGACTTCACATCAAGCTTGAATTCTTTAGCGTATATGCGACACTTGTTAGCTTCAAACATTTACGCAAAAAGACGATTTTGCGTGTTGTGAAAATTAATAATTTAACCTTATCTTTTCAAATGCGCCACGCAAACCTTCTGCGTCAAACGGCTTGGCAATAAGAGCAGAAGCACCTAGATGCGCAAGCTTGCTCTGAGCATCCGATTTAAGGGGTGGAATCAATAAAATCACTTTGCAACGAGATTTTAGCTCCGGATTTTTTCCCAGCTCTGCAAGAAATTGAAGCCCATTCAAATCCGGAGTTTCCAGGTCATAAAAAATAACGGAATACCTTTTTGAATTGTTCAGTTTTTTTAAAATTTCATTTCCATTTTCGGTGATAAATACTTTTTTTATGCTTTTTTTTTGCAACCATTGCGGTAAAAATTTTTTGGAAGAAAAATCTTGCAATGCAGCATAAAAATCAAAAAGCAATTTTGCCTCCAAGCGACGAAACTCCTTCATAAGAGTGTGCATATCGCCTAGTGTGCTAACTTTTTCTAAGACCGACATAAGTCTATCTCCTTTCAAAATCTTTCATTATTGCCATCTTCTGATACTCATTATTCTCAGATACCACAAGCGGACCTTTCATCTCAACAACGCTAACGTAACGGGTATATGGAGAAGCGATTATCACATCTGCTTCCAACATCCCAAGCACTTTTAATTTTGCCGTTTTATTTTCGTAAACCATCAAATCAAATTTCGCCACTCTATTATCAAACACAATACGTTTTTTAATTAACTCATTTAAACTCGCTATATCTTGCAAAAAACTTTTCTCTTCTTCTGCCGTTAAAGAGTCCATTTTATTCCAAGTTTTATACTTTTCAAAAAGCGTATTTGCCTCTTCCAAAACAGAATTCGCCAATTCCTTTGCCTTTTCTTGACGATAATGAGTGCGTATGTTCACAACGGTTTTAGTCCCGGTTTCAGAACCCACGCCTCCCCCACATTCAACGCCGGCAAATGCGGTTGTAATTCCCCCTACAAGGGAGCCACCCGCGCGAAGCTCGCCAAGGCAACTTATATTTGAATGCATAATATCTTTTGTTACCAAAACATCGCCTTCTGCAACAATGTTAGCAGCATTGATAAATGTAGCAGCTACAAAAGAACCGGAAATAATCTCGGCCTTGCCTTTACCTTGAATACCGCCTGCACACTTAATATAACCTTTTGCCTTTATCTTTGCACCGGATATAACTCCGTTTATCACAACATTTTCTTCTGACACAACTTCAAAACCATCTGCAATGCCGCCATGTATAATAACGGTTCCGGGGAAATTTATATTGCCTGTTGATAGATCCACATCGCTCTGCAAAACATAACTGCGACGAATCATAAGAATATCATCTTGAACGCTTGGGGTTCCGGGGGCAGTCACAATGATATTTCCATCTTTTTCTTCTAAACCATCGCCTAAAAAATATCTCGCCGGCACGCCGGGTTTTGCCGCTATGGGATTGCCAATTACATCTTCGCCCGGCTCACCTTCCGTTGGGGGAATCACAACAGCCAAAATATCGTCAATTTTAACCAAAGTGACCTGCATTGAATTCTTATAATCAATTGCTTTGGTATCGCTGGCATCCGCTATAAATTGCGGCTTTGCACTCATATCAAACTTATATTCAATATGCCCGTCTTTTCCGTTTTCGGGCTTTTTGCCGCTGGCTATTACAACCTCTTCGGGGGCAACTTCCAGCAATTGTTTTTTTATTAATTCCTTATCAATTTCCGCTTTAATTTTATCAAGCTTGCATGCGTGAACAATCTCTTCATATGTAGCCAGACCGCCTTCCCTTTTAGTTCCTACTAGAGGGTACATCCTAACATACATTTTATCTTTGGAAATTGCAATTTTAAAAAGGCGTTGCTGAGCTCCTTCAGGAATCTCATCCAGCTCCAGTTCTTCATTTTCTTCTTCACTCATATTTTGCTCTATAGTTTTAGGGTTTAGGGGCTTAACCCCTAAACCCTGTGTGATTAAACGTTCTCCTCAGCGTCATCCTCTATTACCGGCTTTGCAACCACATTTCTGCGACCGTGTGCCATCTTGGAACGGTCAAATTCCATTCCAAGATCGTCATTGTCATTGCCACTTCCAGCTGCTAAATGAACCGGGGGAGCTGGCGGTGCAGGGTTCTCTGCCGTATTGCCATTAAAGCGCGGAGGCAGTGGGCGACGACCCTCTGCTGCAGGCGTTTCAGTTGCTACCGGGCGCGGAGGCGCAGGTGCAAAAGCCGGCGATACAGACTCGTTTGAGAACACATCCGGCGCTTTTACCGCTGGGCGGCGAAGTTGAGCTTGACGTTTTGGGCGATTCTGCGTTGAAGATTGTTGATTTGTTCTGCCTTGCTGTTTATCGTCTCTCTGGGGTTTTCCGAAATTTTCCGAAATCTTGGGAATATCCACAAGCTTTCTTTTAGAATCCGAACCGAACTTTTTGACTACAGGAGTACGAAGGTCTTTACGTAGACCATTTAAACGGCTAAGCGCAAGTATCACGAGCCCCGAATTGAGCAGCGTTAGAACTAAAGTAACTACTATAATAGTATTCATTTTTCTTTCCTTTTTGTTGTTATACGCGGCATTTATTTCCCCTTTTTAACTTCGGAAGCTGATTGTCTTATCAAATTAGCAACTTCTTGCAATTTATTTTCCGATTCGCTAATCATCCTTTCAATGCTAACTATTTGCCTTTCCAGCAAATTTATACGGCTAAGCAGCGACAGTATAAACGTCAGCAACAGAAAAAGGGATACTCCCAGCACAGCGGTAACAAATGCCACATGTATAATATAGAAAATAAGATTAACTAATTCCGCTACCCCCAATGCGCTTCCCTTTACCCACAATTATTATTGCCCTCAGGGGAGGGCTGCCCGAAGGGGTGAGGCATAGGAAGTGCCATTAGGCGAACTGAATGTAAGACCTTGCAGGATAGGCTCATGTTTTCTTTGCGTAATGCTCACAAGCTTAAGGAAAAGCCTTTGGAGTTCAGTGAAGAGGTATTTGACAAGATTTTTGATATTGCGCGAATTTACCAGAACAGCCATAAAAGTCCATCTACAAATGCTCTACCAAGTATCTGTTATACTTATTTCTAATTTTACTCTTAGTGAGAGAGATAGTTATGAGGCTGCTATGAAGAATGAGCGTGACAGGTACGCTGCGTTGAAGTACGCTAGGGAAGAAGGCTTTGGTCGCGGCGAAGCTAAAGGTCGTGAAGAGTTGTTTGCTCTTTTGGAGAGCGGCGCTTCTTTGGCTGAGGCAAAAGAAAAATTTGGGTTATTGTAGTCCGCATCGTTGCCGTTTTTTCGCATTTCTTTGCCATGAATGATTAAGTCCGCTGTGGAATTGCGAATAGCTATTTCTTTCTTTGATTGTTTAGACATGACCTCCCCTCAACCAATTCATCTCGGCTTTTTTATCGCTTTTTCTCATTAAACTTTCACCGATTAATACTGCATTTGCGCCGATATTTCGCAAATTCACAATATCTTCGGGTTGGCTTATTCCACTTTCCGAAACAAAGAGTATATCTTGCGGCACTAATCTTCTCAGCCGATGACTTAATGTAATGTCAACATCAAAAGTTTTAAGATTTCGGTTGTTGACGCCTATAATTCTTGCTCCGGCAGATAGTGCAACTTCTACTTCTTCTTCGCTGTGAACCTCCACAAGAGCAGAAAGACCAATGTTATGAGCAATGTCAATATATTCGGCAAGAGTATCTTTGTCTAATATGGAGCAAATTAATAAAATCGCACTTGCACCAAGCGTTTTTGCCTCATAAATCATGTACCTATCAACAGTGAAATCTTTGCGCAACAAAGGCACGGAAACAGTATCGGCGATTTCCCGTAAATAGCTATCTTTTCCCATAAACCAAAAGGGCTCGGTCAAAACGGAAATTGCTGCCGCGCCCGCTGCCTCATAATCCTTGGCAATGTCAAGATAATGAAAATCTTTTGCAATAATTCCTTTTGACGGAGATGCTTTTTTAATTTCGCAAATAAAAGCAATACCTTCTATTTTTAACGCTTTTTCAAAAGGAAAATCATAGTTTGCTTTTTCTATGATTTTATTTATGGGAAAAATCTTTTTTTGCTCTTCAATACGCTCTTTTGTTCGCTTTGCTATTTCCTGTAAAATATTCATAAAATCATTCCATATTAGAAAAGCGGATAAATTCCTCAAGTTTTTTTATGGCTTTTCCGCTTTCAACTACTTCGTCGGCAATTTTCACCGCCTTTTCTATTGATTCATACTTGCCGCTAATAAACATTGCTGCAGCTGCATTGAGTATTGCTGCATCTTTTTTAGCGCCTTTTTCACCGCTAAGCAATGCCTTTAAAATTCGAGCGTTTTCAACTGGAGAGCCGCCTTGCAAATCTTCTTTTGAACAGCGTTTAAATCCGAATTGCTCCGGCGTAATGGTATAAGAACGCACCCATCCGTCTTTGACTTCGCAAACAAATGTAGGAGCGCACAAAGATATTTCGTCCAATCCGTCTTCACCGTGAACCACCATCGCACTTTTTACGCCTAAATTGCACAATACCTGTGCAAGCGGTTCAACCAGTTCGCGGTCATAAACTCCCATTAATTCCATTTTTGCGCCAGCAGGATTGGTGAGCGGTCCCAAAATGTTAAACACCGTTCTTATTCCCAATTCCCGACGAACCGGAGCTACGTATTTCATTGCAATATGATAATTTTGCGCAAACAAAAAACATATTCCGATATTTTTAAGAAGCGTTGCACTTTTTTCGGGAGTGATATTGATATTTACACCGAGGGTTTCCAGTACATCGGCAGCTCCGCACTTACTTGATGCGCTTCGATTTCCGTGTTTTGCTACAGGAATTCCTGCCGCTGCGGTAATAATTGCCGCAGTAGTGGATATATTAAAAGTATTTGAATGGTCCCCTCCGGTGCCAACAATTTCCAGTGCGTCAACATCGTGTAAAAGGCGAACGCAATGAAAGCGCATCCCAAAAGCCGAAGCGGTAATCTCGTCAATTGTTTCACCTTTTAAACTTAAAGCGGTTAAATAAGCGCTCATTTGAACAGACGACGCTTTTCCGCTCATTATCTCGTCCATAACACTCAGAGCCGTTTCATAAGTTAAATCCTGCTTTTTTGACAGAGACAAAATTGCTTCTCTAATAATCATTATTCAATTCCTCCCACAGCTGACTCCAACGCAATTTGTGCTGCTTTTGCTTTATTGAGACATTCTTGATATTCGGACTCAGGATTTGAGTCGGCAACAATGCCCGCACCGGAACGAATAAATACTTTTCCGCATTTTTTATAAACAATCCTGATTGCAATGCAAGTGTCCATATTTCCGGCAAAGTCAAGATAGCCGATTGCTCCACCGTATATTCCGCGTTTGTTTTTTTCAAGCTCGTTTATTATTTGCATGGCGCGAATTTTTGGCGCTCCCGAAAGCGTTCCCGCAGGAAGTGCGGCATTAATTGCGTCAAGCCCGGTTTTGCCTTCAATTAATTCTCCGCTGATTTCGGAGCCAATATGCATAACATGCGAAAACCGTAAAATCTGCATGTATTTCTCCGTTTTCACACTCCCCGGCTTACTAATTTTACCTAAGTCGCTTCGCCCCAAATCCACAAGCATATTATGTTCGGAGAGTTCCTTCTTATCGGAAAGCAGGTCTTTTTCAAGAGAAATATCCTCTTCTTCATTTGCGCCACGCGGACGTGTTCCGGCAAGCGGAAAAGTATGAAGTTTTCCGTCTTGAAGTTTTATCAATGTTTCGGGGGAAGCACCTGCGATTTCAAGAACGCTGCCGGAAAAATAAAACATATAAGGCGATGGGTTCATTGTGCGCAAAACACGGTATGCGTCTAGAATGCTACCTTCAAAATTCGCCTCAAAACGATTGGACAACACTACTTGGGAAATGTCTCCATCTTTAATATAATCCTTTGCAATATTTACCATACGGCAGAATTCGTCTTTTGAAAAAAGCGCTTTGAGCGGTGATTTTATTTGTGCGGGCGCAGTAATTTCCGGCTTGCCGTTTTTGATTAAATCCTTGATATATTCAAGTTGTTTTACGGCATTTTCGTATTCGCTTTCAAGATTTTTAGTACTTATATTGACTATCAAAATTATCTTTTGCCTAAAATTATCAAAGGCGATAATCTTATCAAACAGCATTAAATCAACATCGCTCCAACTTTCACTGTCCTCGGTATCAAAGTTTAACTCGGGCTCGCAATATTTGGCATAATCGTATGCAAAATATCCCATAAGCCCCCCTGTAAACGGTGGAAGATAATCGAATTTTGCACTCTTATAATTGTTTAAAACATCCAGAATAACAAGGTTTGGATTTTCATTTTTTGTTTCTGCTTTACCGTTTGTCTTTACCGTAGTCACGCCGTTTAAACAAGTGATTTCCATTTTAGGGTCAAAGCCCAAAAAAGTGTATCGCCCCCATCTTTTTGTGTCTTCGGCACTTTCTAAAATAAAGCAGTTGCCGCTAACATTTTTCAGTTTTTTTAGCAGAGTAACCGGCGTAATTCCATCAGAAAACATTTCCGTACTAACGGGAATAATGTTATAATTTCCAACAAATTTGGCTTCTTCCAAGGATGGTTTGAACATAATAGGCGTAATGTAGAAAAATTTCCCGTGCCTATAGGCATTGTTAGGGAAATTTTAATGTCCGCAGGACAGCCCGTAGAGCGAACTCTGCCCACGGAGTGAAATTGGCAGAGTGAGTAAAAATAAAATGAGGAAATTCCATCTATGTAGTTGAAAAATTACCGTTTTTGTTTACAATTTAATCCAGGGCAAGGCGCGCCTTGCCCCTACGGGCGCGGATGTTGATTTTCATTTGACATTTGGAATAAATGCGGTATTTGTCGGGTTTGTTGTGTGGTGCCTGTAGGGGCAAGGCGTGCCTTGCCCTGAATATGATTGTGAATATTTTACCAATTTTGCCCAACTACGCCCCAACGCAAAGTCACATTGCCGACGCTCCCAAAATACGGCAACGCCCATTGCTTACGCTATGGGCGGCGTGTTGTGTTCGCTTCGCCAACACATCACGGCAAGTCCTGGACACACCTAACGCTGAACAAGCGAGACTTATTGTAGTCGTTCCTGTACACGTAGCTGAGGTCGTAGTACATGTCCCGGTAGTAGGCGCTGCTGGCATTGAGCTCGGTAGCACTCCACCAGTCGCCGTTGAGGCCGACATTGTTGAAATTGCCACTAGAACTGCCGCTGCCGCCCGGAAGGGCCGAAAAGCCGAACTCGTTTGTGCTTGTGCCGCTACTCCAGCCGCTTGTTGCCTTGAGCTTAGTGCCAGAAACATTGCTAGTATGTGATACCCAATTAGGATCAACATATTTCACAAGAACATCCCACTCGTCATCGCTAGGCAAATGCCAGCCAGCAGGGCAAACGCCTTGAACGCCGCTGGGAGTAGCACTAGAGCTTGCCGCATCGTTCATAGCTGTATCCCAGTTGTACAAACGGCCGTATTTCTCACAGTTAGCTTCATCATTTTCGTAGCACACACCAAGATCGCTATTAGTGCCAGCAAAGTTCAAATTCTTAGCCAGCCAGGTTTGAGTGCCGATGGTTATTATAGGGTACTTTTGATTGTCTCTTGAATCTGTAAAAGCAGCATAAACAGCATTGTTATAGCAAACTTGGCTTCTAGGCGAATAAACCTCGCCACCGCATTTGTCGTAAAGAGTTATGCCAACGCAAAATTGATCAGCAGGATCGTAAGCTGTCGCACCGCATAAAGCTTTGGCCCATTTCTCTTTCTCAACACCGCCGCACTTCATAACAAGATAAGCACCATCTTCTACTACATCGCAGCTTGTGCCATCATTGCCTTTATCGCCCTTGATGCCATCTTTGCCGTCAAAAAGATGACCTTTGCTGACACCATCGCAGAAAACCTCCCAAGCAGCTCTTTCAGGAGCACCTACACCAGGCTCCTCCAAGGAACAGCTAGTACCGGCATCGCCTTTGTCACCTTTGTCACCCT
>JAITUM010000121.1 GCA_031286305.1 Candidatus Fibrimonadaceae bacterium
TCGGCAAAATGCAACTCAAGTTCACGCTCAGCTTCAGCAATTTCATCATTGCTTGCAGGCTTCCATGGTGAAAATGATTCTAAGCCTCTCATTGTTTCAATTATATCATTTAATTCCTCGTCTCCTTTTGACTGAACCGTTCCCTCAAGCGAAGCAATCCATTTTTCTGTCAATTCCCAAATTGCATCGTCGCTAGGTTCATTTTTACAGTCTGCCTCAAGGTTTTCGGTCTGAACGTTATAGATTAATTTCATTACGGCGGGCATTGGCCGCTCATGCTCTTTGCATAATTTTATCAGCTTTTCTACATCTACATTCAAAGCGCTTACAGCGTCATACAACATAGATTTGGGTATGTTGCCGATTCCTTTGCCTAAATCTTTTTGCAAGTCTCCTTTCGTATGCAATTTGCCATTAATTTTGAAAAAGAAGTTTGATGTAAATGAAGAAGACCCATCAGTTTCACTATAGGCAACAACAATATACACGTCACTGGCCTTATTCCCACAATAGTTCAAACACAGGGATACCATGTCTGATTGTATTTCGGCGAATTGGGAATCGAACGTTTTTTCCGTTTTAGCGGTAAAGTTTCCGTTCTCCTTTTTTGGTTTGGTTATTGCGGGAATCGGAGCAGTATCCGTTTTTTTGCTTTCTCCTATATTATTCAACGCTCTGCGCTTTTGGATAATTCCAATCAACTCGATCAATTCTTTTTGCCCGTTTTCGGCGGCGATGTCTATGCACGATTTCCCCGCGCCTGTTTTCAAATCAAAGTCCGCGCCTTTATCCAGCAGGAATTTGAAAATGTCTTTATAGCCGAAGTACGCGGCTAAATGTAAAGGCGCAAGACCGCTGTTGTTTAGGGCGTTTATCTTAACGCCGTTTTCAAGCAACAGGGCAAGCATATCCTTATACCTGCGCATAATTGCAATATGTATACATTCGTATCCTTCCAAATCACGCGTGTTAACGTCTGCGCCGGCATTTAAAAGCATTTTAACGATTTCTTTTTGGTTTGCGTTAACGCTGATAACCAATGGTGTCACATTGGAATTATCTAAAACATCAGGATTTAACCCCCGATCCAAAAGGATACGCACACATTCGCGGCTCCGGGTGTGGCAGGCCATGTGCAAAAGGCTTTGCCCCGCATTGTTCACGGTTTCGACAGACGCGCCATTTTGCAAAAGAATATGCAGCATATCGTGCTGGCCGCGGTCGGTAATCAGGTGTATGGGCAAAATGCCTTTGTCGTCGGCAATGGTCAAGTCCGCGCCGCTTTCCACTAACAGCTTGAATATTTCCTTCTGCGTATTACCCGCCGCGAAATGAAGGGCGGTTTGGCCTGCGTTATCCGTATAGTTGATATCAACGCCCTGATTAATCACAAACTTCGCCAAAGCGACCATACCCATTTTGGCAATATAATGCAGCGGCGTGCGCCCATAATCATCCACATAGGTAACATCGATATTGCCGGCTTTGATAAGCATTTCGGCTACGCCACGCCGCCCGTTTTTGCAGGCGCGCATAAAAGCGGCATCCATATCGTCGCCGTCCATCGTAATGGTTATATCGGCTTTTTCAAACATGGAAATGGCGGCGCGGCGGTTGTTTTCCAGCGCAACCTGATACGGGCTTTTGCTTTCGCTGTTCTGCACGTTGCCATCGGCCCCCGCATCCAGCAGGAACTTCACTTTCATGGTATTGTCGCCGTTTGCCACATAATGCAGGCAGGTATTATTGCGGATATCCTGCACATCCACCATGGCGCCTAATGAGAGGAGATGCTTCAAGGTGTGCATATGGTCGCCTTCCGCGATACAGCATAAGAAAAACGGCGTTTGCAAGTCATGGTTCAGCGCATCCAACTCCGCGCCGTTTTCAAGCAGCAGGTCGATCAGTTCGGCACGCAAGGCATTCCGTTTCATGGGGGACATAGGGGGTTTTGCCTGAGAGCCGATGCTCCTTTTTTCGACCAATCCTTGGGAAAGTAAAATATGCAACGGGGTATTCCCTTTGTCGTCCGTTGCGGAAACCTCCGCGCCATAGTCAATAAGCAGCTTGATCCATTCCCCGTCCATTTCGGCGCAGGCGTCGTGGAGCAGGCTTTGCCCACTGCTGTCCGTAACATTGACATCCGCGCCGTACTCGCATAGGGCTTCCAACACATCCTTCTTTCTTGCCCTGCAGGCTGCCAGCGTGAGGGGCATGCTGTCTCTGCCGCATAATACGTCGGCATCTGCTCCTATTTGCAAAAGCTGTTTTACAACATCTGCGTCCCCTTTGGCACAGGCATAGTACAAGGGCGAATAATCCTTATAATCCAGCAAATTGACATCCAGCCCGTCCTGCAAAAGCAGCACATCCAAAAACTCATTTTCATATTTATTATTATATTCCCTTATCAACCAATGCAGCAGCGTCATCCCGTTATTGTCCTGTTCGTTGATATCAGGGCTTTTCGCGAACAGCATATGCAGTTGTTCGTTTTGGATTTTACCGTGGATATTGCTGATGACGTTCTGGATGGAAGCCAGTTCCAACTCGCCTGCCGCTTCCAATAACAGGGGGAAAACTGGTTCGACCTGTGAAAAATTATCAGGAAAATCCCGTTTACACAATAGTTGCTCCAGATAAAAACTGTTGAGGGTTGGCGCGTACCCCGGCCGCGATTCCGGGATCCGGGTCACGTCGAAACCCGCCTCCAGCAGCAAACGAATTATTTCAATGTTACGCTCTTCCATGGCAATTACCATGTAATCTTTTACGTATATGCCAAAACGGGGGTTCCGTAAGCGGTCGAATAAATCCCTGCCACTGTCATTATATACTTTCACCAGGTCTTCGTGAAGCGCCTTCCTGAAGTATATGTGACTCTCGGGATCATATCCAGCCGCCTTCATCAGTTTCGTCGCTTCCGGGGTGAAATCTTCGTCGGAATAGAAACGCTCATTAACATCCACGCCCGCTTCCAGCAAAAGCCTGACAATTTCCGGGTTACGTTTTTCAATAGCTATAGCCATCATTGTGCGGTGGAATGTTTTTTTCTTCAAATCAACAACATAGAACTGGTTGACATCTTCCCCCTGCGCTATGTAATACTGCACCATCGGGACATCGCGTTTTTCAATTGCCGTGCGCAAGTTGGGTATCTGTGAAATGAGTGTTTTCATTTCATAAGCCGATACAGTGCTGCCGTCTGAATCCTTAACCAAAACAGGCTCTTTGCCCTCAAAAGTAGCCATCGATTGCACAGCCTCGTTTTCCAACGCTTGCTTAATCATCTCCGCGATGGCGCTTTGTTGTTCTTCCAGCGCCAAGTCCAAAGGCGTTGTTTTGTATTTATCGACTATATCTAAAGAAGCTCCCCGTTCGATCAGGGATTTTACAATATTTGTATACCCCAATTGTGCCGCATAGTGCAGCGCCGTCCGCCCCATGTTGTCGACCAGGTCAAAATCCGCGCCTTGTTCGATCAAAAACAGGGCCATATCTACCTTCTTTTCGGTGATGGCATTGATGAGGGCGGAGCGCTCCATTTTATTCACGGTATTAATATCCGCCCCTGCGTCAAGCAGCGCCTTGACGACTTCCAATCGTTCCGCCACGATAGCACACACCAGCGCTGTCCTGCCATTGGTTTCTTTTTCTTCCAAAGGCGAACCCATTTCAATTAACCATTTTACCACTTCCAAATGCCCTCTACCGGCGGCAAAAGCCAGAGCGGTACGCCTGCCGGGGTCTTTGAATCCCAGGTCTACCCCATCTACCGCCTGCTTCGCTTCATCCAGTTTCCCGCTTGCGCAAAGATTAAAAAATACCATGCTCATATGATTATTTCTTTCTTTATATAGGATTATCCATTTATTTCAGCTAACGATTTAAACCAGTCATTCTTAATATCCGAAAGAGCTATACCTTCACCCGGCAACTCATAACTATAGTCAATTTCCAAACTTTCGGTTTTTGTATTGTAAACCAGCTTCATTATTATCGGGATAGGACGGTCGTGTTCCTTGCAAGCTTTGCGAAGCCTGCTCAAGCCTATACTGAAATTTTCCCCGGCTTCATTCCGAAGCTCCCTTGTTCCCATTTCCCTAAAATCGCGCATCACTCCATCAATCCGGAAAAATAAGCCGTAGTGCTGCTCAAAGCCCGCTCTAACGCCGCTTATGCAACCGGTCATAATGTATATAATGTCAGCCGTGTTTTCGCAGAATTTCAAACTGTGGGATATCAAGTCCGTTTGTATTTGGGCAATCTGCGTATCGAAAGTATTTTCCATTTTTACTCACTCCTTTTCAATATTGAAATTAAATGTTATCAATCGCTTCTTGAAACTCGCCAATGACAAATTCAGTAAAACTGTCATAGTCCTTTCGTCTTTCGCTAAATCCCTTGTCTGCTCTGTACAATGTGTAAACAGCGCTGCCATTTTCGGACGTGTCTAAGCAATTAATGAAAGGCCCCGAATCCATTACCACGATCATACTCTTGTCTAAGCCCAATTCCCGGTGCCTTTCGGTTGCGTCTACAACAGACGCTCCTTCGTCTTCAACCCCTTCTATCTCCACGCCACCTATACCGCCGGAACCGTATGCTTTTACAAATTCCCGATATTCCTTCGGAAACTTTACTCCTAACGCATTTTCTGCGTTTTCTATCGCATCTTCGGTTACTTCCCCCCAAATCAAAGCATCTTCTTCATATTCCTTTACCATTTTTGCAATAATCTCGCTCATGAGAGCCTCCTAATAATAGAATTTTTTGTAGGCCAGTACGGTGCTACGTACGATTATAGTAAAACTATATTATGGACTACCGGCTGTCAATCATTTTTTTGCTTTTCCTATTTTTTCTGATGGATGCGCCTGTTATTGATTTTCAGACAAATACAAACTCTTGTTGCGTTTTTCGCACATTTATATTTTTATGCTAAATTTTTCTTCTACTAGTGCTTTTATTGCGTTTGCGTTGTCTTGCATTCCGTACAAGCACATCGCATGAATGGCTTTGCGTAAAAATCGTTTCTGCTTCCTGATTCTCTCCCAAATGGAAAAGACAGACTGCTTTACATGAAGACAAAAAAGGTAAAAGCCGAAAGTGAAATGTTTCTTTACATACTTTTATACCATCATCACATACCGCTATTGCTTCTTTATACATTTTTTTGTCTTCCCATATATATTTTGCTATATTGTAGCAAAACGAAGGGTAGTTCAAACCCATTTCATCTTTATCCAGGCAATGCAATTCATAGTTTCTTTTTAAACCGGAAAAAACATTTATTCCTTTATCAAGCAGATTTGTATTTTCGCTGACATAACCTTCTTTTGCATATGAAATCCCCAATAGGTTCAGTATTTGCACATCGTTTTTTGTAAGGTAGTACTCATCAATGCGGTTTTCATCAAATGTTACGATATTAAACTTTATAGCTTCCATCAAAACCAGCCGTATCTTAGAAGGCTCTTCTTGTTTGTTAACCAGATTAGTTGCTTTAGAAATAAGAACGTATTGCTTGTTTCGCGGATTTTGCATAAAAACCTCATCACTTTCAAGCTCTTTGATGAGCGCATCGATCTTTTCAACAACAGGGTTTAATTTGTCGTATACTTGCATGCTTAAGCAGCTGTTTAATTCGTTTTGGATTTTTACAACTTTTGATTGCTCGTCGTTTAAATAAAAATCTATCGAACTTGAAGGACGAAACCCCAGCTTTTCCAGTAATGCCATAATTGTTTCTTTGCTGGATTCCGATTTCCCATTCTCAATCTTTGATAGAGTCGCCCTATCCACAATGGAGTAGGCGAGTTCTTCTTGTGTGATGTTTTTCTGCTTGCGCAGCCGTTTGATTAGCTTCCCGCCTTCGTAAAACGCCATTACAAAGCTCCTTTTTCAATAATGAAACTATGGAGGTCATTGATTTTCAGACAAATACAAACGTTTGTTGCGTTTCTCGCACATTTACATTTTTATGTCAAAATTCTTTTTCCACACTCAATAAACTAATATTATGAGTTAACGCTTGTCAATGTTTTTTTATTTTTTCCGATCTTTTTCTGATGAATGCGCCTGTTATTGGTTTTCAGGCCAAAATGTACTATGTTTGATTCCATGCTAGCCTAATTGTGTGGTTCAGGAATTACGTTTGGGAAACGGTCTTGTATGGTGCTGCAGGGAAGGAGAGGGTGATCGCTTTGGTCGAGCTCAATTAATAGTGAACCCTCGCATTCTCCCGTTATTCTAATGCTAATATTATGCGTATAATACGTTGTGGACGAATCTGCGGTACAACCCAAACTAAGTATTGTGTATGTATTGAATATGTCGCCGACAAACATTAACAATTTCTCATTTGAAACCTCTGTTGTATGGTCGCGTCCAAACATAAATGGCGGGGAGATTACCGGCATCACTGGTTTTATTTTGAGTGTAGCATTCGCTATCCCCTTTGCCCTCCATAACCAAAAAGTAATAACGTGCTTATCGGAACTATCTACTAAATCAAAGCTATAACGCCAAGAAACAGCATATCTGTCACATATTAGATATTCTTCAGCAGTCAGCATTATCTCCAAATCATTATTTTGTTTAACAAGCGCAAGTCTTGGATAATCGTGCCTAAAGTCAAAACAATAATCGGCATCAGCAACAATGCCTGTATCGTTAGAGTGAGCACATAGATTAGCAAGCAACAACGCCCATAAAAATCTAATTTTCAACCAACACCCCCCACGGATTGCCACTGCGATCGTATATAATAGGGTAGGGACCCAAATCGTCATAGGTAGTGCTTGATACAGATGTTCTCCCGGGCATTGATATAATTTGCTTTCTTTGAAAAATTTAACGGATTAATGCTTAATTTCTCCATCTAACATTTTTGCACTTCTCTTTTATGAAACATATAAATGCTTCCGTGTTATGCTCTTGGGCTATGCTTATCTTATTGACAATAATGATCTGATTCATTTTTGTAAATAACGCATATATGTTTTCTGTTTCTGCAAGCCGGGCGATGACGTCGTATTTTAAGCTAACCATCCCTCCGGTGTCGACATTGCGTATTTTTATCTCCTCATCCGTAAATGATGATATTTGCTCAAATTTTGAAACTCCTGTGCTTTCCTGTATTCTTGCCCAATATGTTTTGGCAAGATGGTTCCATTGTTGGATGTATATCAGCGGTATGACGATTCCGGCAAAAAAACCAAGTGCGGAAAAAGCAATAGACCGAATAACAATATACGCCGCTATTGCAGTGACAAAACAAACTGCTGACCCTATTGCAACTCTTATTATTTCGTGCGGCGGCTTTAGGTATCTTCTCAACTCACGGAATGTATCTTCACTGACAATGCTCTTGCTTTCAAATAAATCCACTTCGTTTGCCTCCCCATAATATAAATTATCTACAATTATTTTATTATATTCATATGATTTTGGCAACCACCTGCCCCAATTACACATAACGCGCGGCGGGTAGACGACGTAGCGCGTAGCGGCGCTTGCGCTGCGAAGCGGATTTTGTTTAACTACCCGATATACGCAATAACGCATCACATTGCGTTGATGATATAAACCCCATTATGTCGTTATACATCAACCCTTTCATGGTATACTCTATCCGTTTTACGCAAATGCGTCTATCTAGAATACACCATTAACAATCCTGTTATGTGCAGTTTGAGCCTTTTCGTAGCTCATTGCTCCGTCTTAACAGTACAGCATTATAAATGACAAAAGGAATTGTTACAAAAAAACCGACAAGGTGAAAAATAGGTACACTGAACATGAAAAATATACACGCCAAAATGATTAACCATTTGCTTCGGCTAATAAACCTACAACCAAGCCAAATTCCACTAACCGATCCCGCAATTAAATATCCCCCCATAAATCCAGAAATAAGAGCGGACACAATGCCTCTTAGCAGAGGGGGTAGTTCTAGAAAAGGACCATATTCACCAGTTGTAGCAACTAAAGCTCCTATTGCGCCATACAGAACAAAAAAAACGATAAATAAAACAGTTATGACAAGATTATACTGCTTGCGCTCCTGCATATTCATGCGAAAAACGCGGTTTTTTGACTCTGTTTTTTTGACAGCCTGACTTTCCACCATCTGTACAGTCTGCTTATCTTCTAGAGTAAGTTCATTTGCTGGAGGTACAGAAATAGCTCCCGCTAATATCTCTAACTGTTCAATTGCTTTCTTTTTACAGTAAGTCGAGCCACCTTGGCTGACCACATATTCAAAAGCCTCTTTTGCATCAGAGGTTCTACCATAATGTAAATAAATTTTCCCTAAGTTATACTTTGCAGATACCTTAGATAATGTGCTAATACCTTTTTCATATGCTAACTCAAAAATCTGTTCACAGCCGTCATAGTTTCCATTGGCCATGTTCAACATACATCTTTTTTCAGCAAACATATTGAAATATTTATGCTTATCTAATTCAGTTAATTTACGGGTTAACAATATCTGTTCCATTTGCGTAAGAGCCTGCGTTGCCTTTGGAATATCGTTTTCTTGCATGTAAAGCCTAAACAAATTGTTGTGGTATATAAATTCACGTTCCGTTCCGGCTTTATTGTTAGGAAAGAAGTAATTTTCCATAAGTAATATTTTGGCAGCCGCGGCACTGTTACCACTCCATAGGTAAGCGGTGGAAAGGTTTAACATAATAGCGGTTATTCCTCTCTTTGGCCCTTTAGGTATTTTGGTATATGTCTTCAACATTTTTTCACAGTTTGCTGTAAAGTTCTCTAAATCGCAGTTATCTAAGAATTTATTGATTTTGAGAAATTTTCTGAATGCAATTATGTGAAAAACAGCGAGGTTAAGCAAAGACCATAATATCGCGAATTTGAGTTCATTATTTTGTGCATCGAACGAAATAATCACATAATTCCCCAAAACAGCACTTATGAAGAATCCAATTTTTGTTTCCCTAAACATAGACAAATAAAACATAGAATCAAGTCCTTATTTTGTTTTCTATCCGCTATACGCAAACTCCCTACAACATAACAAGATAATAATATGGGTTGGCGCGTGTCAATACTTTTTTTGTTTTTTTAACAGGCACTGACTTTCAACTGAAAAATGTGCTATATTTTATACAAATACCCCTCAAAGGACGCATTGTGGCTAATTTATTAGACATTAAAAAGGGCGTCGCAATGCAGATTCGCCTGCGGGGGGCGATGTGAGGCAAAACTGTCGCAAGCGGCTTTAGAGCCCAAAATGCCCGATCAGGGCATTTTGCAGTTACCGTTTGTTATGTGAAGTGCTAGCGACCTGATGTATTTCAGTGGATAGATTGGCTTCGCCGCGATTTATTTAAGCGAACTTCCTCATGCCCTCGTCCCCGCTGCCGCCCCTGTTCTCCCCGTCTCGATTGGACGTATCTTTGCGCTAACCTTTCGACGTCTTCGGGCTCTACTCTTCTTGCTTCTACCGGCAGTATGATGATAGGTAATGCACACACGTCATCGCCAACATCCTAAACATATCATTTCTTCTAAAGACATGTGTTTATATTTCCCGTTTAACCGAACATTTCTTTTTCTTTCGGGCAAGCCGCCCATCACATCTCCCTCGCCTCATAATCCCCTTTTCCTTCAAACACGATAGCAACAAACTTCAAATCGCTTTTATTTACAAAACGAGAGTCTTGTTTGTATTTTTCAAGTTGTGCTATAGCCTCAGCAAACCTTGCTTCTTTTT
>JAITUM010000125.1 GCA_031286305.1 Candidatus Fibrimonadaceae bacterium
ACAATATGGTTGGCATGAATCCTAAAGGAGAAAAACTTAAAAGTTTTACCTACGATTTGAAAGAGGCGGGGTATAAAATTGGGATTGCAACCAATGTGAGCATTGACCACGCTACCCCAGCCACTTTTTTCGCAAGTACTTCACATCGCGAAAATTACTACGAAATTGCCAGTCAGTTAGCGCCGTCAGGTTTTGACTTTTTTGCAGGCTCCGGTTTTTTGGAACCAACCGGAAAAGATAAAACAAAAGAAAATATATGCAATTTAATTCGCAAAGCAGATTATGCTCTTATTCGCATGCCCGAAGAATTAGAGCAAGTGCCCGCTTCGCAAAAAATTGTAATGGTGCAAGCGGAAACAGATGGAATTGAATGTAGCCGAGAGTCTCTAGTTAGAGCAATTGACCGTACCGGCAACGACGGATGGACGCTTACTGATTTTACGAAAATCGGAATTGACCTGCTCAAAAATTCTCAGTTTTTCTTTATGATTGAAGGCGGGCAAATCGACTGGGAATCGCATGACAACAATATGCCGGCGATGATACAAGAAATGATTGATTTTTCAAAAGCTGTAGAAATAGCCTTGGAATTCTATGAGCAGTACCCCGAAGAAACGCTCATCATAGTGACATCCGATCACGAAACCGGCGGGCTTACTTTAAATAAATTCGAATGGACCGGCACCGACCACACCGGCGAAGATGTTCCGATATTTGCCATAGGCGCAGGCAGTGAGTTGTTCAGAGGAAAAAACGATAATACCGATGTTGCAAAAAACATCAAAAGATTAACGGTTAGGAATTAACCGCAGATATTTTTTCTACATTACGCTCATGAAAGTCTCCATTTTAGGAACTGGTAGCTGGGGTCTCGCCCTTGGCAAAGTTTTACATGGGAACGGGCACAGCGTTTCGTTCTGGACTCCGTCTATTGCAGAAGCAGAATATTTGGCTAAAAAAAGAGAATATAAAGACAAACTGCCGGGCATAATGCTTCCGGAGGAGTTCAAGTATTCAACGGATATGGCAACAGCAACCGAAGACGCCGAAATGCTGGTGTTTGTTGTTCCCAGCCAATTTATAGAGAGCACCGCTCAACTGCTTGGCAAATGCCGCGCACCTAAAAAAATTCCAATAACCGTTAGCGCAACAAAAGGTATCTCCGAACGCTCGCTAAAAAGAATGAGCGAGGTAATTTTAGCACATGTGCAATGGCTTTCCGAAGAAGAAATTGTTGTTTTTAGCGGCCCAACTCACGCAGAAGAGGTGGCAAGGGAAGTTTATACGGCAATAGTCGCTGCAAGCAAAAATGAATATTCGGCAAAGGTTGTTCAAGAAACTTTTAGCAATAAATCACTCAGGGTTTATACCTCGCAAGATTTAATTGGCGTTGAGCTTTGTGGCAGCGTTAAAAATGTAATAGCCATTGCCGGTGGCATTGTAGATGGCTTGGGGCATGGCATGGGTGATAACACAAAAGCCGCCCTAATAACAAGAGGCATAGCAGAAATTCGCCGCCTGGGTGAAGCTTTGGGTGCCAACCCGCATACATTTTCCGGGCTTGCCGGCATTGGCGATTTGATTGTGACCTGCATGTCGCAGCATAGCAGAAACCGTTTTGTTGGCGAGCAAATAGGCAAAGGTAAATCTTTGAACGAAGTTTTAGCACATATGAAAATGGTTGCAGAAGGGGTTCCAACCACGCGCAGCACTTACGCGCTTGCACAGATGAGCGGTGTGGAAATGCCCATAGTGAATGCTATTTATGAAACACTTTTCAACAACAAAAATCCAAAAGAGGCCATTGACGAATTGATGGCAAGGGAATTGAAAGCAGAATGAAAAACACATTGAAAACCACTTATTCCAAAACCTTTGGGCACTCCAGAGATGAAGCCGATAACCCTTGGGTAAGCAGAGCGAAAAAAAATGAAAAGGAAAAACCGGCAAAGAAAATTTTTCCTGTGAAGCGCGAAGAAGAAGACCCGCCGTGGCTAAAAACAATTTCGTCTTTGGCAACGGAAAAAGGCAGAGAGAAAGAAGGCTTGTTTTTGGCTGAGGGAGAGCGGGTTGTTCTTGAAATAGCCGAACATCATAAAGACTTGGTGCAAGGCATTTATGTGGATGAAAACTTTGACAACGAAGAGCTGAGAAATAAAATAAAAGAAGCAAGGCTTCGCATTCATGCCTTAACTCCATTTCAAATGAAACAGGCCAGTTCTGTTGTTAGCGTGCCTGGAATTTTTGCCGTGTGCCGCTTGGCAAGCGAAAAACCCAATTACGATACCGCTCACACCATAACCCTTGTGGACGGCATTCAAGACCCGGGCAATCTAGGTTCTATTTTTCGCAATGCGGCTGGCTTTGGCATGGGTGGAATCATTTTGGGCCGTGGCACGGTAGATCCGTTTAATCCGAAAGTTGTTCGGGGTTCTTCAGGTTGTTTTTTGAGAACGCCCTTTGAAACGGGCATAGATTTAAAAGAACGTTTTTCGCTTTTGAGGCAAAAAGGTTTTTGCATAGTGGCAACCTCGCCGTATGCCAAAAAAAACATAACCGAATTGACTTCACGCCAAACAAAAAAGATAGCTCTTTTGGTAGGCAATGAGGGTTCCGGCCCAAACAAACAGGTGAGAGAGCTTGCAGACGAGTGGGTAAAAATCCCCATGGAAAACACTTTGGAGTCGCTAAACGTTGCCGTTGCCCACGGAATTCTATGCTATCAAATTGCGCAACTCAGCAAGCAATGATTAACTATAGTAAATGCTGATTTACTTGGTAGTGGCTAGTGGTCAGTGGCTAGTGGCTAGCATTTTGCAAAAAAACAGCTAAATTTACTCAAAAACCATGATTTAAGTATTTTAACTAGTCACTAACCACTAGTCACTAACCACTACATTGAGTTAATCATTGATTACTATATTTATTCAAAATAGGAGAGTACCATGAGTAGACTTGTTTCAATAGCAATGGTAGTAGCATTGACTGCGGTTTTTGCTTTTTCACAAGGCAAAACCAGGTTGGGCGCCAGAGCGGCATTCAATATGTCTTCCACAACTATGGGGCAAGGCATCACAAATGAATTTGGCGGCGGTTGGGAGGCAGGATTATTGGCAGGCATTCCTATTGTCGGCACAATGACTTTCAATCCGGGGTTAAACTTCATGTACAGGCAGCCTGTAAACTTCAAACTCGGTTCTCAAAAAATCAGCGCACATGAATATGCCATAAGCACCCCCTTGTTAATTCAGCTAATGCCGCTCGGCGGCCCCATATTCTATGTAAATGGCGGTCTTCAAGTAGACTTTCCTTTTAATTTCCATTCAAGAACCGGCTCTGCAACCATTAGCTTCAATGATAGAGCGCCTTTTGATGTTGGAGCAGTTGCTGGAACAGGTTTATTTCTTGCCGGTGAATTTATAGCAATTGATTTTAAAGTCGGCGTTGGCTTAATGGAATACGACACAAAAAATAAGCATAGCGGTCAGCTCATTCACGGCACTCTGGGTTTGATTTATTGGTTTTAATTGAATAATTTAACCCACCGCATCTACTCTTTTTCTGGGTATAACAAAATCTACGCAAAGAGCTATCCATATTGAAGCTGTGCAAGAAATTAACGGGTTCCATGGCCATGAAAAAACTCCGTTCAGCGGCGGTGTGTATTGCGGAATAAAGGGAATGCCGTTAAACAAAAGCAAACTGAGCATCCCACATACAACGCCGATTAAAACCGAAAATGAACGCAGATAAGATGCAAAAAAAGAAAGCAAAAAAAGCGCAAGCAAAGGACCGGTAAAAAGACCGGTGAAAAACAAAGCGTTTTTCAAAAGAGAATCTGTTAACGAAGCTGCAATAAAGGCTGCTGCCGTTCCGCACACTCCCCAAAGCACAATCCATAACTTTGCCCTGAACACAGATTCTTGACCTTCGGCTTTGCACAAAATATCCTTTTCCGTAGTGTTTCCCAATGCATGCACGGCACTTGAAACACTGCTCATGGCCGCCGCATAAATGGCTGCTACCAAAATACCTGTTAACCCTGCCGGCAAACTATTTATAATAAAATGCGGAAACACATCGTTAACACCCAAATTCTCCGGAAGCACGCTCACATTCTTTACCTTGTAATAAGCAAACAGCGCCGCACCAATCCAGTAAAATAAAAGCGAAATAACAAGCCCCAAAACCATAGACAAAATATTAGACCTGTTTGCCGCCTTAACATCTTTGCAACTCAAATATCTTTGCACAAATTGCTGGTCGCAACCCCTAATTGCAATTTCTAAAACCGCATAAGCAACACCCAAAGAAAGCAAAGTTCTAGCGTTTGAAATATCAAAAGAAGCGTTGAACCAATTACTTTTTTTAGTTTCGCTTGCAACGCTTATCAATTCTTCAAAACCGCCAATGCCATTAACCAAAATGAACAAGGCAACAACTCCGCCGCCAAAGAAAACGGAAAACTGCATAACATCTGTCCAAACAACAGCCTTAAAGCCGCCATACCACGTGTATAAAATTGACACAACCGCAGAAATCAAAATTGCAACCCACACAGGAATTTGCAAAATAGGAGCAAGAACCAAAGAAGGAGCAAACAATAAAATACCGGTTCTCAAAACCAAGTGCATAGCGTAAAATACAGCGGCAACTCTGCGCACAGAACGAGAAAACTTTTTTTCCAAAAGTTCGTAAGCACTTTGTATTCCACTGTTTTTAAGGCGCGGAATAAATAACCAGCCAATAACAAAAATGCTCAAAAAGCTTCCTATATTGGTCATAATCATTGTCATGTCTGTGCCAAAAACATCTGCCGGAACGCCTAAAAAAGTTGTTGTGCTAACAGAAGTTGCAATCAAACTTATGCCAATGGCAATCCAGGGCATTTTGCCACCACCAATCATATAATCTTTAAAATTGCGGTTGTCGCGAGCTGCCCACAAGCCTATAAAAATGGAAAAGCCTAAATAAGCTATAAGCACAATCCAGTCTATGGCGCCAAACATTACTCGCTTGCCTCAACCTCTGTCATTTCTTGAAATTTATTGGCAATGCTGACAAGGAATAAAGTTTTGCCGTTTTGCCCAAGTTCCTCTTCTATATTTAGAATTTTTTCTTTGCTTAACCACGTGGAATAATGTTTTATAGCCAAAGAATTTTTATCCAGTATATGATCTATGCTACCTAAAATCCGCACTGAAAATGCATCAAAAACATCCGAGCTCAAGTTGCCGGTCATGGATAACACAAATTCACCGTTTCCAAGCATAGCCAAGTGTTTAACATTCCAAGTTTTTTTCAGATTTTTTACCATTGCCAAAAAGTTTTCAAAAATGGTAGCTTTACTTTCTTCTTTCAAAGGGAGGCACTTCAAAAATAAAATTCCAAGACCATCCTCGCTGGTTTTCAAATCTTCAAGCTCTTTTTCATAGTAGTTTAAAATTTCGCCCAGTCCATTTGAATCCACTTCTGCCAAAGCGTTTTCCCTTTCTTGCTTGGAGTTATCTTTGTTTTGAATATCGGAGAGTTTGAGCGCAGCGCAATTAATTATGCCGGTCAGCATTATTTCGTCTATTATTGAAACTGCTTTTTCCTTTTCGCTTTCAAGCATAATGGCTATTGGATACGAATTATTCAGCACGGGTGGTGTAACAGCAAAAAGAGAACGAAGCTCTAAATTTTCCGGCTCATTTTCATAAAGTCTGCGTTGATATGGGTCTATTGAAATGTTTTTTTCATTTACCACAGAAACTTTTCCGGACAAAAGTTCGTAGAGCAGGCACTTCACATGAATGTCAAAAGATACTCCTTTGAAGTTTTCTTTTTGCTGCCCGACTGCTTCTGAAATTTGCCATTTTTCTCTGTCTCGTTCGTGCGGCGTAATTATCATCAGCCTGTCGAATCTGAAATTGTCTTGCAGAACTTTGGATAGGTTGGCTATTAAATTTCCCTTTGAAGAGGAGTTGAATAAGTGTGATATGTCTTTTAGCGTTCCGTTGAGCAGGCTGTTTTCTTTGTCTAGTTTGAAGTTTTTATCCATGGCTTTAAGCACTTCGCTTGTCAGTGTTGCAAACTCTTGCAGTTCCATGTATATCTCTTCGCTAAAAGCATCTTTGTTTGCACTATCTATGATTATGTAGCCATGTAATTTTCCATCGCCGGAAACTATTGCGCCGGCCATAGAGCTTGTTATTTGCTCTTCGGTGCGGTAAAGGTTCACAGGTACCTCATCGACTTCAGACCAGTTGAATCCTTTTTTTGTGAAATGTCTGTTGCTTTGGGGAATGAACAGGTTATCGCTTATGCGGAACGGGCTGTCGTAAAGCCTCAGGGCAAAGCCTTCGCCGTTGAATGCCAAGTAGCAAATGGAAAGTATGCCACAATTTGCTTTCTCCAAGCGGCCTCTAAAGAGTGTTAGCATTTTTTTTACAAAAACATCTTTGTTCCCGGCTCCGGTTTCGTAGCATGTTTTTTCTTGTTCCAGTCTTTTTTTAGCGGCACCTTCTTGTGGCATATCGGGAGTAATCTCAACGGGAATTTCCAAAGTATCGGTCACTTTTTGTGGTTTGCCCCTTGGTTCTCTGTGCAAATTCCTGTAATTATAGACCCACGCAAAGAGCGCGCCCAATAAAACGGCAAATCCAATGCAAAAAAGAAACGCAAGTACTGATATAGACACAATGGGAATATAGAAAACGCTGATTTACTTGCTTGGGTATAGGGTATGGGGTGTGGGGTATAGGGAACTGCACAAATAAACGGCTAAATTTGCTCAAAAACAATGCTTTAAGTATTTTAACTAGTCACTAGCCACTACATTGAGTTAACACCCCTAATGTTTTGCATTTCGCTGGTGAATCGCCAAAGGCGAGTAATCATCA
>JAITUM010000139.1 GCA_031286305.1 Candidatus Fibrimonadaceae bacterium
AGCTTTTATCTACAACGACTATGCTTGTGCTACCAGATTTATTCTTCTTTTGACGAATATGCATACCGGAAATCTACTATTTTATCTCCGCGCCTCCCATTTCAAAAAAAATAAAATCGCAAACCCTTGCAGCGCAACAACTTACGTTTTTAACAAAAAAAAAGTGATAAAGTCAGGAGTAAATGCTGATTAACCCGCTTGGGAGTGGGGAGTGGTGCATCACCCGCAGCATTTTTTGAATTTTTTGCCTGAGTTGCATGGGCATGGATCGTTGCGACCAACAGTTTGCTCTTTGCGCACTGTTTCCGGTTTTACCATGCGACCCTCGGTTAGGTACCATTTTTTGTTTTTTCGCACAAACTCGGTAACCTCGTGATGATCTCTGGCAACACCGCTCTGCTTGTACTTTGCAACGAATTCAACATGACCGGAATCTTTCTCTTCATCAATTTCCGAATTGACAATAGTTAAACCAAGCCACTCAGCACCGCTGCTCCACTGACGAGCACCTTTTTCATCAAAGTCCTTTCGCTGAGACTCCTCAAGACTGTCTCTTAGCCAAAGAACTTCGCCTTTAGCATAAGCAGAATAACGCGAACGCATAAGAGCCTCCGGATTCTCAGCCAAAGCCTCTTTTTTGATTATCGGTTCACAGCACAAGCTGTAGTTTTTTTCAGAACCGCACGGACAAATTTCTTCTGTCATAGTATTTTCCTCAAAAGCCAAATTTCCTCCTTGCCTGCTCTGTCGCCAAGCCTGTCCTTAGCGCTTCTTTCAGGCACAATTTTTTCTTCAACACTCAATATACCTCTGAACCGAACTTCAAGTTCTTTTCTTGATATGCCAAAAGGCGGTTCGCTGTATTTTTCATCGCTAAGCGGGCAAAAGAAACCGAGCAAAAGCCCGCCGTCTTTCAACATCCTTAGCCACATTTCTATGTACTCATCACGCCTGCCCGGATGAACGGAATTAAAACCAAAATAATCATAGATAATATCAAACTGCTTTCCATTCATTTGCTCATGATTTGGATTTAACAAAAACATATCTATATTCAAAGCGGTTAAATTGCTGTTGTTATTAGACAATTTTTCCAAAGCGTCAAATGCAGATGAACAAAAATCAACGGCAACCACATCATGACCACGCTTTGCCCAAGCCTCTGCATCCCAGCCTCTGCCCGCAGCGGGAACAAAAACGCTTCCCGACACAGGGCACGCCGGATGATTAAAAAAGTCAAGCAAAGCGGGAGTCGCTTCGCCCAAGTCCCAATCGTCTTTTCCCTGTTCGTATAAAAGTTCCCAATATTGAGGAATGTTTGGTGTTAATGCCATGTTACTCATATTGCTTCCTTATTGTTTAATGTGTTGTTTGCTAACTGCCCGCAGGCCGCTAAAATATCGCGCCCTCTCGGATTTCTTATGTTTATTTGAACTGATTTTGCTCTAACTAATTCTAAAAATTCATTCACCTCCTGCTCGGAAGGTGCTTGCAGCTCAGGATTCTCATTGCTGTTCAAAACAATAGCATTAACCTTGCAGCGACGGGGCTTAACAATTTTGATTAAATTTTCAGCAGCAGCTTTGGTGCAGGTTTTGTCTTTTATTAAAATATATTCAAGCGTAACCCATTCTTTGCTGCGCTCCAAATAGTTATCTATAGCCTTCAAAAGCTCTGTTAAATTCCAGCTTTTGTTCACCGGCATAAGACTTTCCCTAGTCTCGTTATCTGCAGCAACAAGACTAACGGCTAAGTGGCATGGCGTATTCCTATCCAAAAGTTCCGCAATTTTGGGAGCAACGCCGCTGGTGCTAATGGTCAAACGCCCCTTGCCCATAGCAAAGGCTTTTTGGTCGTGCAAACAAACGCAGGCTCTATGAACGGCATCCAGGTTCATAAGCGGTTCGCCCATGCCCATAAAAATCACATTGGTAACCGTTCTGTTTTGCTCTTCTTGCAAAAAATATTTGTGCACATTTATTATCTGCTCCAAAATTTCACCTGCTTCCAGAGAGCGGTTAAGCCCCATGTGCCCAGTGCGGCAAAACGCGCAGTTCATTGCGCAACCGGATTGCGTAGACACACATACGGAAGCTCTTGTTTCCGTTGGAATCATAACGGTTTCAACCGGCAGATTATCTGCCGTTTTGTAAAGCCATTTTATGGTGCCATCAGTAGATTCCATTCTCATTTCTTCTTTTAAAGACTTTATGCTAAAATTATCTTCCAACAGCTTGCAAAGCTCGACTGGAACATTCAAACCTTCCCAAGTCTGCATCATAAGCTTGAAAATCCACACGCGAATTTGGTCTGCCCGATAAGGCTTGTGAGCATTATCAGAGAGAAATTGGCGGAGTTCTTCACGGGAAAGAGATTTTATGTCTTTAAAATTCATTCTCTGCGGAATATAGAAAAATCCTCGGCGGCTACCTACTCTCCCGTGCCATTTCGGCAAGGTACCATTGGCGGCGGTCGGCTTAACTTCCGTGTTCGGGATGGGAACGGGTGTTTCCCGCCGCCCATAACCGCC